>CACXSS010000169.1 GCA_902770245.1 uncultured Planctomycetota bacterium
ATTATACCAGCCGGGAATGCGATAATATTTAAATCCGAGATGCGGAATGATATATGCGCCGTGTTCCACCAGGTATTTGACCATTTCCAAATCGTTTTGGTTTACCGCTTCCTCCAAAACCGTAAAGTAGAATTCTTTACGAATGGACGCATTGATATCAACGCCTTCGTGTTCGACAAGATAATGCAGTACGTCCATATTGTTACTGTTGACAGCGTACCACAGAATGGACCTTCCCTCGCTGTCTTTACTGTTGACGTCAGCTCCATGAGCGATAAGCCATTGAAGCATTTCTATATTGCCGGACCATACTGCTTGATTTAATGCGTTAACAGACTTGCGTACGTTCACCCCTTGTTTAACAAGATATTGAGCAAGCTTCATATCGTTGTAATAAACCGCGCAGGTCAAAACCGAATAATTGCTGGATACGTCTGCGCCCTGATCAATCAACCATTGAATCAGTTCCATATTTCTGGCGTTAACCGCTTCATACAAAACGTCATAATCTTTAACGTCTTCAACGCCTTGTTCGACCAGCCATTGAACCAGTTCCAAATTGCCGCTTCCTGCTGCATAGCATAATACAGTCTGACTCCTGTACGTTTTGGCATGAATGTCAGCGCCCTGTTCGACCAGCCATTTGACCAAATCCAATTTGCCGCTTTGAGCCGCTGCGTGAAGAGGCGTTGAATCGTCTCCGCTTTTAGCGTTGACGTCCAGTCCTTTCTCGACCAGCCATTTGACCAGTTCCAGTTCGCCGCTTTGAGCTGCAAGGTACAGGCATGTGCAGCCGTCGTCAGTTTTAGCGTTGACGTCCAGTCCTTTCTCGACCAGCCATTGAACCAGTTCCAGCTCGCCGCTGAGGGCTGCGTAGTGAAGACATAAATACTCGCTGTAGTTTTTAGCGTTGACGTCTATTCCTTTCTCGACCAGCCATTGAACCAATTTCAAATTCCCGCTTCGAGCTGCATAGTTTAAAATTGTGTTATCCTTTTTATTTTTAGTTGTAATATCAGCGCCGTTCTCAACGAGATATTGAACCATTTCCAGATTGCCGTTTATAGCTGCAAAGAATATCGCAGTATTGCCGTCGTCGTTTTGGGCGTTGACGTCTGCGCCGTTCTCAACGAGCGCTTTTACTATTTCCCAATTATTATAATCAGCGGCTATGATTAACGGTTTTTCCTTGATACTGTCTTCAGCATTGACGTCGGCGCCGTTCTCAATAGCCTGTTTGACGCGATCCAAATCCTCCAATAAAACGGCGTAATGCAAAACCGTTATTTTGAAACGTCCATACAGATTGAAATCGAATTGTCTGGTTTGAAACATCTGTTCAAAACGATTTACAATTGTTTCGCCAATTAATATCTTTATTTCTTCAGGGCTTTTTTTAGGCGGAGAATTCTCAGCCGCGTTGAGGGGGATAAATGCAATCAGCGTCAGTATAAAAGCAAAAGCCAAACTCTTTCCGTTTATCATAATTCAGCGTTCCTTTGATTTGAAAAGAATATTTTTGCCCAAACGTATCTTATAATACTAATTGTACAAAACGTAACAGGAAAAGTCAAGGACTAAACGCTATTTATACGGAGAAATTTCATAAAATGTCATTGAGGTTAAAAACAGCGCCGCGATTATTTAATCTCAGCAGGCTTTTTAGGTCGAATGATTCTGTAGACGAAATAGACGATTGCAGAAACAACTATCAGAAATATCAGCGATAACGTTATCGCAAACCCTTTAATTACAGGATCGTGATCTCTAAGGTAACTGACAATTTCTGGGTCGATTTCGCCTTGATAATATTCAAATAGTAAAAAAAAGTATCCTTGATGAGAATGGATCCTGGCGCCATGCTCGACAAGATATTTTACCGTTTCAATATTGTTATTCTTAACCGCTTCTTCCAGAGCTGAATAATCCATCTTTCTATTAGCGGATTCATTGACGTCTACTCCTTTCTCTTCGACCAGATAACGCAAGATGTCCTTATTGGAACTACGGACAGCGTACAACAAAACAGAATCGTTAAAATAATCGCCATGAACGTCAGCGCCATGCGCGACAAGCCATTTAACCAGTTCCAAATTCCCGCTCGACACAGCTTTATGCAATGCGCCATTAGATTCAAGTACGCTAATACCTTGATTTACAAGATATTGAACCAGCTCCAGATTGCCGCTTCGAGCTGCGTAGTGAATGATATTTCTATTCCATTTTGTATTTGTAATAGTAATATCAGCGCCGTTCTCAATGAGATATTGAACCATTTCCATATTACCGTTTAGAGCCGCATAGAATATCGCAATATCGCCGGACCTATCTTTGGCGTTAACGTCAGCGCCATTCTCGACAAGCAGTTTTGTTATTTCCATATTATTGTTATCAGTAGCAGCCATTAACAGCGTTGTACTGTCAATATCCTTGGCATTGACGTCGGCTCCTTTTTCGATTAGCAGTTTAACGCGTTCCTGATCGTTTATAAAGACAGCGTAATGTAAAACTGTAACGCCGCGATATCCATAGGTCTTGAAATCGAATTTGCCAGACTGAAACATCTGTTCAAAATGCTCTACGGCAGATTTGCCAAAAGCAAGCTCGGCTTCTCTAACGCTTCTTTCCAGCGCAGAATTTTCCGCCGCGTTGAGAGTTGCAATAGCGCTCAGCGTCAGTATAATAGCAAAAATCAAACTCTTTCGGTTTATCATAATTCGCCCTTTGACACTCCAATCCAAACGTTTCTATAATGCTGATTGTACAGAACGTAACGACAAAAGTCAAGGGGTGGAGATTTTTAAAAGGGAATAGGCGAGCCACGGGTGTTAACCCGTGGGCAAACGACCAATAACCAACGTGTTAGCAATAGATGCTTGAAGCTATACCCGGGAACTAATGTTCCCGGCTCGCCTATTCCTTGTCTCTCCCCTCCACAAACTTCTTTTAATATCCCTATTTACAAAATTGTAAATTTATATATAATATACTGTAATTAAAAGACGTATCCGTTCAGGACGGGGAAAGACGTTTTCCTTTTACCGTCTTGAACTTAACATAAATCACATTTTTCAAGCTGACGTCTGCACGGCGCAGGCGTCAGGACGAGTTCTATGGGAAACAAAAAGAAAAAAAGCTGGCAGAACGACAATTCCTCAGCGCCCGAGACTCGTCATCGAATTCGATTGAGATTTCAAAAAGACGGAGATTTGCGATTTCTGGGTCATCGCGATTTGATGAACTATATGCTGCGTCTGCTTAAAGTCGCCAAAGTTCAAGTCGCTATGAGTCAGGGATTTCATCCGAAGCCGAAAGTCAGTTTTCCCAGCGCGCTGCCGCTGGGCGTGGACGGTCTGAACGAAATCATGGAATTGGAAACCGCGATTGAGTACAATCCGGTCGAATTGCAGGAGTCCTTAAATGCCTGTTCCGCAAGTGGGTTGCGGTTCCACTCCGCTCAGACGATTCCCGAAACAGGACGGAAAAAAGACCGCCCCGTTTCCTATACCTGGCGATTCCCTATCCCGGCTGGCATGCGGTCGGACGTTCAGGGAAAAGTAACTCAAATTCAGTCTGGGTGCGTGCCGCACGGGCAGAAAGGACGAGGTTCTGCCTCCGAACAGACCTGTTTCGGCGCATCCCACGTCCAAGTAGGAACCGACCTTGTTGGCGCGGAAAGCGGAGTTGCACAAGCGACCAACGGGAGCGATTTTTGCCAACCGCACGGTAGTGCGGACTGGGAACGGCGCCTCGCCGTCGTTCAGTCCGCCGTTTTGGACATGAGCGTTGTAACGCAGTTCAGCCCTTCAGAATCGGAGCAAGACGACGATTCCGAAGACGCCCCGCTGCTCAAAGAGGATTTCCTTCGCTTTACACTCAAGGCGGACGAAACTCAGGGCGCGGTTACGTACAAAGACATTTTGAATTTAACCGGTTTAATGCCAGTTCCGGAAACGAGCGGTCCCGCCGCCGGTCTGACTCCTCTGCTTCGCGGAACAAGGGAGAAAATAGAAATCAGTGGCGAAGAGTAAGATTGTTGAGGCAATAGGCAAGAGGCAGTAGGAGATTTTTTCTCGCAACTCGCAACTAAGATGAACGCTTGCGTAACTCCTCACTCCTCACTCCTAACTCCTAACTCAATAGACTTTGCATCGTTGGTTAATGCGGCGTCAAGCCGCCGCACTCCCCGGCTCACTGACGGTAAGGCGTCAGGTCTTTTGAAGCTTCGTTTCTTTCGGGTCGATCTTTTCGCCGACTATTCCCATGAAAGGGGTTATATTATCATGAAGCAGGAAATGCTTATCAACGTTTCTCAGCCGGAAGAAAGCCGTATCGCGATTGTCGAAGACGGGACTCTGGAAGAGCTTTACATCGAACACACCGGCGCTGACAACTACGTCGGAAACATCTACAAAGGCGTCGTCGTCAATCTCGAACCGAGCATTCAGGCGGCGTTTATCGACTTCGGCGTCGGACGCAACGGCTTTTTGCACATCAGCGACCTGGAACCGTCGTATTTCAAACAGGGGTCAACGCCCTACGAGGAAGAACGCCCCGGTCGCCATCAGCGCCCCGGCGCCAGACCGCGCGTTAAACCGCCGATTCAGGACGTGTTACACCGCGGCGACGAGATTCTCGTTCAGGTTATCAAAGAAGGGCTTGGCTCCAAAGGTCCGACGCTGTCAACGTATATCAGCATCCCGGGACGTTATCTGGTTCTCATGCCCGCCATGGAACGCGTCGGCGTTTCCCGAAAAATCGAAGACGAAGAAGTCCGCCGCAAACTGCGCGACGTCATGCTGGAACTCAACCCGCCCAAGGGTCTTGGATTTATCGTCCGCACCGCTGGCGCAGACCGTATGAAAAAAGAGCTGGCGCGCGACATGACGTATTTAATGCGTCTGTGGAAGAACATCGCCAAACGCGTCAAACGCATTCCCGGTCCCGTCGCTATCTACGAAGAGTCGGACATGATTATCCGCACCATTCGCGATATCTTCTCAACGGAATTCGACACGGTTCTTATTGACGATCCCGCCGCGTTCGAACGAGCGCGCGATTTCGTTCAGCAGGTCATGCCGAAATGCGCCGACCGAATTCAGCTTTACGAAGGCAAAGAGCCGATTTTCCACAAGTTCAATCTCGATAAAGAAATCGAGAAGATTCAAAAGCGCATCGTTCCGCTGCCGCAAGGCGGGTCGATTGTAATCGATCAGGCGGAAGCGTTGGTTGCCATCGACGTCAACAGCGGCAATTTCCGCGCGGACGACAACGCAGAGGAAACCGCATACCGCATGAACCTGCAGGCGGCGAAGGAAATCGCCCGTCAGCTGCGTCTGCGCGACCTGGGCGGCGTCATCGTCAACGACTTTATCGACATGCGAAAAGACAAGCACCGCCGGGACGTCGAACGCGCTTTGCGCGACGCCGTCAAACGCGACAGAGCGAAAACGAAGATTCTTCGCACCAGCCCCTTCGGCTTGATTGAAATGACGCGCCAGCGCATTCGCCCCAGCGTCGGACGATCCACGTTCCAGGAATGCCCGTACTGTCACGGCACCGGGTCTGTCAAATCGGTAGACAACATGGCTCTGGACGTTCTCCGCACGCTCATTTTAGCCAGCGAAGCAGACTCCATTCGCAGCGTTGAAGTTGAAGTGGAAACCGCCGTCGCGGATTGCCTCAACAACAAAATGCGCGACAAGATTATCGAGCTGGAAAAGACCGGCGACATTCAGGTTCAGATTCGCTCCCGATTCGGCGTCTCGCCGGAATACTCCGACATCCGTTACTTTAACGACGCCGGTCAGGAAGTGTTTATTAAGAACAACTAAGCGGTAGTCAGATTAACAGACAACAAGGGAACGGCTTTTCATCTCAAAGGGGATAAAAAGCCGCTCCCTGTTTTTGTTACTCAGCAATGGGAATTACGATTTGGGATCAATTGGAATCAAACCTGCGACATCCATGGCAAACAGGAGTTCTCGCAAGAGTGGGTTATTATCCATTTGTATATAATACGATCGTCCGTTAGGAGCGGTTGGAACGAGCATATTTTTTTCTCGTAACGATTTAATGATTCTGGTCGTATATAACGAAGTGTTTTTAATGCCTTGATCAGCAAAGACGTCTTTAACGTCTGCCGCTTGAAACGGCTGCTTGTCAAGCGTATTCTCTAAAAGCCGATATTCATTTGCCGAAATCGTTTCGTTCATCTTGGCTTGTTTTAGCATGGGATGGAGCAAATTCTTTTTGACAAAATTATAATTTGTCAAACGACTGAGATTGTCCATTTCTTTTTTCAAACCAGAAAGCATATATTCGCACCATTGCAGTAATCCTTCATCGTTACCTGTATTGACAGACTTGTCCGCCTCTTCAAGATATTTATAATATTCTTTACGAGTCGAACAAAACACAGCTGCAGGATTGACAATTCGTCCAGATTCCACGGCAAAGCCAGAACGAACCAGCATTGCATACGTAAACAGTCGCGCCGTTCGTCCGTTGCCGTTGGTAAACGGGTGAATCCAAACAAAACGATGATGTGCAATCGCCGTTTTAAGCAATTCATAACGAATAGGAACCGGCTTGGCAACGAAATCAAACAGATCAGCCATGTAATCGTTGACAGTAATCGCGTCTGGCGGACGATGATCTGAATTTAATATTGCAACATTTTCTTTTCGGTATTCGCCAGGGGTAAAATCGCCCTCTTCGTCCAGCGGTACGCCTTCCATTACTATTTTATGAAGTTGACTGACAAACAGGCGATTCAGGGGATAGGTTTTTCCGTTCTCTTCGATAAATTGCAGAGCGCTTACCAAATTATTGATTTCTCGGATACCATAATTGTTTGAACGTTTTTTGTCAATTTTGGAATTGATATATTCCAGAATGGTCGTATGGTTGCCTTCAATTCTGGCGGTTGCAACGCTTTCGACCATGAACAGAACCGTTTGGAACTGCTTAAAAAGCGGCGCCGGCGTCGTTCCTTCCCAACGGTCTTGAGTTTGAAGCGAATTCAAACTAATAATCAATTCCGTCAATTCGGAATCGTAATTAGGAACAACAAGTTTAATCGGCGTTCGAGTTGGCACATTCTCCATTGAATTGGCAATCATGGCTAAAGTCCTTTTCAGGGGAAAATATCTATAGAAACAACTATAGCTAAATTATATATAAAAAATAACGATGTCAAGAGCAATATCTATCATTTCGAAAAACAATATCTATCATTGACAACTTACAAGACGTTTATTTATATAGACTTATAAAATAAAAAATCTTAAAATAACTGACATAGAGAAAAACCAGCATCTATCATTGGCAGCGAGCGCGGACGGTAAAAGGACATCAAACGCTCGTTGCCAATGGGTCGTTTTTATTCTTCTTCGTTTTCTGTCAGCCCGGCGTTGGCGTCGAATTCTCTGAACGGTTCCAGCCACGATTCGAGCATGTCGTCAATAATCGGGGCGACGTCGTCGAGTTCGTCGGAGTCCATCTGCGAGTAAAGAAAGTAAATGGCAAACGGGGTTTTGAGCGTTTGCGCCCGGGCAACGCACGGGATGTCCATGCAGTAAAAGTCCATTTCCCACGTGTCGAGAATAACGCCCGGGTTGATTTCCTCTTGCGTCTTTTCGATGTC
>CACXSS010000170.1 GCA_902770245.1 uncultured Planctomycetota bacterium
TGCGGAAGGGTTGCCGTGGGAACCGGGTGACAACGTCGTCTTTCCAGACAACGAGTTCCCTGCCAACATTTATCCGTGGACGTATCTTGCCAATCGAGGCGTTGAACCCCGCCGAGTTCCGCTTCCAGATGGCAAACTGACAACCGCCGCGCTGGAACCGTATATCGACAAACGCACGCGGCTGGTTTCCGTCAGCTGGGTGAGCTACTGCACCGGCTGGCGCGCCAATATCAAGGAAATCGCCCAGATGGTTCATTCCCATGGGGCGCTGCTGTGCGTAGACGGCATTCAGGGCATGGGCGCGTTCTCCTTTGACGTCCAGGACACCAACGTTGACTTCCTTTCGGTCGGGGCGCAAAAATGGCTTTTGAGCGCTCAAGGCTCCGGGTTCTTCTACTGCAAAAACGCAGTCAACGGTTTATTAAGAAACATCAATTTCGGCTGGGCGTCGGTGGAAAATCATACGGATTTCTCGCGCTCTGACTGGCAGGAAATGAAAAACGCTCAGCGGTTTATGACCGCCACTACCGCCACTCCCGCCTGGCTGACGATGACGGATTCGCTGGAAACGATTTTCAAATACGGACAGGAATCCATTA
The DNA here is from genome assembly GCA_902770245.1 of uncultured Planctomycetota bacterium. GTDB lineage: Bacteria > Planctomycetota > Planctomycetia > Pirellulales > Thermoguttaceae > RUG11551. The sequence goes on from CACXSS010000170.1 coordinate 600, forward strand.
CAAATCAAATACTTAAAACGCGTCGATATTTAATCGAACGGCTTGAGCAGTTCTCTGTAGAATTTAAAACAGACATTTTACCCGAAAACGATCTGCTTCACGGTTCCGGTATAATTTTCTTTGGAATTCCTGGAATTAGTGAAGAAAAACTCGCACTGATTGCAAAAAATTTCGTAGATAAAGGAATAGAACTGACGGTGCGAAACGGAGGTTTCCGCATTTCCGTCCATGGATTTAATAACAAGTCAGACGTTGACCAACTCATTGACGCTTTAGAGCAGTCAATTTCATAATATGCAGCAATCCCCAAAAACTTTTGGCTGGAAATGGCCGGTGTTTTTAATCGTCATAACGGCAGAACTGTACTATATGTTTCAGTACTCTGCCAATTATGGCGTATTAAACTTGCTGGCTCTAACTTTGGGGTCAATCATACTGGGCGTTGTTCTCATGCGCTGGGAAGGCGCCGTCTGTTGGAATCGCATTCTGTATATGCAGCAGCACAACATCTCCACCACAGACGAAATGCGAGACGGCGTTTTGATCTTGTTCGCTGGCATACTGATGATAATTCCCGGCATAATAACAGACGTTTTAGGGCTTTTGCTGTTTTTGCCGCCGATTCGCTGGGTAGTTCGCAAATTGTTTTTACGGAATCTGTACTTTGAAATTCCAGAGAAAATGGACTCGCAGTTTCGAATGTATTCCTTTACAATGTCAAATCAGTCGAACGATAATCAAAATAATTCGTATAACAATGAAGACGATTCTTCGGAAGATTATTCTGAATCGTATCAGGAACAGTATAATCGGAACTCTGACGTTCAAATAATAGACGTCAAGGCGACAGATCCCAAAGACTCGTCCCGCGTTATAGAAAGCGAGGAGAAAGAAGAAAATAAGGACAACTTTGAAAATCGAAACGGCAGCGCGCAGTCTGATTGAATCTTCCAATTCCAGATTTCTGACTTTCTGTACATCGCCCTTGATTTTTTAATAAAAAGTGTTATTATAGATAAATCGTTTGCTGTTGACATCACAGGACGCTCCGTTGCGGAGAGGTTGTCTGACAGCTGAGTAAATATATAATGTCGTTTTAAAACGACATTTCACCCTAACCTTAAATTACTATGAGTCAATTCAACACCCGTAATCTGTTGAGCGTAATATTAACGTCAGCAGTCGCCCTCTTCTGTGCGTCTTCTACATCCTATGGCGAAGAAGGTCTTCGAGAACCCAACGCCATGGATCGACAAATCGCCAGAATAATCAACATTCTCATGCCGCACGAACATCTGTCTCAGAAAAAGATTGATGCCGAATACTCCGAACGCTGGCTGGACAATTTCATCAAAACGCTGGACTATCAAAAAGCGTATTTCCTTAAGTCAGACATCGAAGCTTTCAAAAAGCAGGCTCCAAACATGCCTGGTTGGCTGGAAAAGGGCGACATCCGTTTCGCTTACGTTATTTTCAAAACGTATCTTATTCGTCTTGACGAGCGCATGCTGCAGGTTCAGGAATTGCTCAAACAGCCGATTGACTTCACAATTGACGAAACCATCTGTCTGGATCGCGACAAGCTGGATTACCCCAGAAATGCCGCTGAAGCCTTGGAACGCTGGCGCAAAAGAGTCAAGTACGATCTGCTCATTTTGAAGGTTGACGACAAAGAAGGTCAGGAAGCCATTGACAAACTGACCCGCCGATACAAGAGGTTCCAGAAGCGCATGCATCAAACGGACTCTAATGAACTGCTGGAAATGTACCTTACCGCGATGACAATGTCGTATGACCCGCATACATCGTACATGTCCGCCAGCACTCTGGAAAACTTTGAAATCAACATGCGTCTGGAGCTGGAAGGCATCGGCGCAACGTTGGGTTCGGAAGACGGCTATACGATTATCAAACATCTGGTTCCCGGCGGAGCGGCTGAAAAAGAAGGCTCGCTCAAGGTCGAAGATAAAATCATCGGCGTTGGTCAGGGAGCGGACGGTTCGTTTGAAGACGTTGTCGACATGAAGCTGGACGACGTTGTCAAAAAGGTTCGCGGCAAAGCCAACACGGTTGTTCGCCTGGAAGTTTTGCCGGCAGACGGCGGAAAAACCAAAGACATCAAAATCACCCGCGCCAAAATCGAACTGAAAGACTCTGCCGCCAAAGGCAAGGTTTTCGAAGCGGGAACCAAGCCTGATGGAACGCCCTATAAAATCGGCGTTATCGATTTGCCCAGCTTCTATGCTGATATGACCGGCATGCGAAACGGCAAAGAAGAATATCGCAGCACAACCCGCGACATGAAACGCATTTTGGAAGACTTCAACGCTCAGGGCTGCGACGCCTGCATCGTTGACCTCCGTTCCAACGGCGGCGGATCTCTTCCGGAATCCATCAATACAACCGGCTTGTTTATCAAAACCGGTCCGGTCGTTCAGGTCAAAGGTCCCAGCAGAACGAGAACGTCAGCCAATGACAACAACTTCAGAATTGAATGTTATTCAGACCACAATTCCGACGTTACCTGGGACAAGCCGCTTGTTGTTTTAATCAGCAAGTTCTCCGCTTCCGCCAGCGAAATTTTTGCCGGCGCGATTCAGGACTACGGCCGTGGTTTGATTATCGGCGACCATTCCACTCACGGAAAAGGCACGGTTCAAAGTCTTTTGCCGTTGGGAGAAGCCATATTCTCCTTTGGTTCCGCTCCGAAGATGGGCGCGTTGAAAGTTACCATTCAGCAGTTCTATCGTCCGGACGGCGATTCCACTCAAAACCGCGGCGTTCTGTCTGACGTTGAACTTCCGTCCATTACAACTCACATGGACGTTGGAGAGTCCGACCTGGATTACGCTCTGGCGTTTGACCAGGTTCCAGCTCAACAATATCAGAAATTCAACCTTGTTCCCCGCAATATTGTTCAGTACCTCAAACAGGCGTCAGCCGCTCGCTGCGCTCAAAGCGAAGATTTCCAAAAGACCATTAAGAAGATTGAATGTTACTTGAAGAACAAGGACAAGTCCAATATCACGCTTAACGAAAAGAAATTCTTCGAGGAACGCGCTGAACTCATTCCGGAAGAAGAAGAGAAAAAGCAGCTCGAAGACACCATTAAACAGGACGGAACCGATATCGAAGAAACTCCGTATCTGCGAGAAGCGCTCGATATTACTGCTGATTACGTCAAGGCTCTTCAGGTTGGCGTTGCGAACATGCCCAACCCGGCGGCGATTCAAGCCAAACCGGCTCCGAACAAATCCAACCTTCCGGCTCCGCAGCCTGCCGCCGCCCTGTAATCGGATTGTTTAACCCTCAAAAATTGTCATAAAACCGCCCCGTTTTTTACGAGCGCGGTTTTATGCGATTAATAACAAATATATTATGGAAGACTCTGTTACAACCATTGCCGCTATTGACGTCGGCTCCAACTCCATTCGAATGAACCTGGCGCAAGTTGAATCGTCGGGAAAATTTGAATCTATCGGTCAGTACAACAAATCCGTTCGACTTGGACAGGACACGTTTTGTTCAGACCGAATCAGCAACGATTCCATGCGAACGTCCGTTGCAATTTTTCGAGACTATAAAAAGATTCTGGAAAAATACAAGGTACAAGTCGTTCGCTGCGTCGCAACAACCGCTGTCCGTGAAGCTATTAACGCAGACGTCTTTCAGGACAGAATCTACAACGCCTGCGGAATTCAGGTCGAAATCCTTGACCCATCGGAAGAAAGTCATTTGATTCTTTCTGCGGTTATTAATTCGCTGTCGGATAAATCGCTTCTGGAAAAAGGACGCGTTCTTTTGGTTGAAGTCGGCGGGGGAAACACGCTCTTGACGGTTCTTCAAAACGGAAAGCTGGTCAACGCCGTTTCCGTCAATACCGGAACCGTTCGATTGCGCGAGCAGTATCAAAGCGTCGAAATGCTTCCTCGGCAGTATTTACAGCGCCTTGAAGCTCACATTGACACCGTTATGTTTACGTCAATTAATGCCCTTCATCTGGGGTCAATTGACCGCATAATCGCCGTTTCAGGCGGATTAATACCGATTGCGCAATTGGTTGTTGGCGGCGAATCCGCTAAATCGCTGAAAGTTCTGGAAGCCAAAAGCATCGAAAAGTTTATCGAGCATTTTTCCGATAAAAGCGAGTTGGAACTAAGCCGGGATTATCAAATTCCCTTTGAGGAAGCGCAAAGAATCGTTCCAGCCAGTACGATTTTCCGCTATCTTCTCCGTCAAACCGACCTGAAAAAGATGCACCTTTGTTCGGCAAAGATGATCGACGGTCTGGTTAAAAACATGGCGTTGAATATTGCAGGAATGGAAGACGAGTCATGGTCAGCAGGAGTAATCGATTCCGCTCGCGCGTTGGGCGAAAAGTTCCTTGTCGACCTGGATTACAGCTCTCGACTGGCGGACTGCGCCGTAAACCTGTTTGACCTGTTTAAAGACCTTTCAGGACTCACGCCGCGCCATCGACTTATGCTCTACGCTGCCGGATTGCTTCATGAAGCGGGATATTTTCTCGCCGCCAGAGCGCATCACAAGCACACATATTATCTCATTGCCAATTCAGATATATTCGGACTTAGCCGGCTGGATATTGACATCGTCGCTCAAACGGCGCGGTACTATCGCAAATCTCCGCCCAAGCCAACTCATGAATATTACATGGCGCTGCCGCGGGAACAGCGGGCGATTGTTTCAAAGCTGTCCGCGTTTTTACGCGTTGCAGACGCCGTCATGCAGGGCGTTGGTTCTGATCTTTCCGGGATTGAGCTAATTCGAGACAACGACAATTTAATTGTTCAATGTTCGTCCGGCATCGACCCGATTTTGATGAAAAAACTCCTGTCTGTTCAAGGACGCCTTTTTGAAGACCTGTATGGCGTCAGCATCGTTCCGGAAGAGAAATAGTCAGTTTTGAAGTATCCCATTGAAATGCAAAAAGCGGCAAGAGCAAAAACTCTTACCGCTTAAATTTTATATCGCTGACTAAACCAACCTGTTACTCTTTATACACGTCAGCCGGAATTGCCTGCCCGTCTTTGTAATTGCAAAGGCAATAGAACATAAACGGGTCAACGCCGTAGCTGATTGATCGAACCGAGCCGTCCGCCATGCAGAAGTTGATAGAGTCTCCGTGAGGAGAACCCCATCTGGACGGAGACGTGTACCCGGCTTTATCCTGAATGGGAATCCAGTAATTCTTGCTCAAATTCTGCCGCGTAAAATATGATTTGGCAGTGTTGATTCGAGCTTCTGTATAGTTCAAATCGTATCTGTCCATGCCAAGCAGTTTTTCGTCTGACCCTCCCCAGCGAATCGTGTCTCGGTCGTACCCTTGATCCCAGCCCTGGTCGTCGTCGCTGGCGGTTCCGGTATAGTACTCGTCCGGATTGACGTGTCGTTCGCCAATCATGATGGTATTTGACGCCCCGTCCTGTTCAGCAATGGTATGAGTCGTCTGACCGGCTCCGGCGCAGAAACAGCCTGTGGTGGAGTTGATAGTATTCCACTTGTCGCTCCAGAATTTTCTCAGCGCTGTAACAGTTGTCTGATTGCTGGCGCTGGCGTATTTATGCAATTCATCCCAACTGCTGTGGGTGCCGGCAACGTCAGGATCCGCTCGCGTGCCAGCGTTGCCCGCATAGTCCGTTCGAGCAATTTGATTAATGCCGCATGACTGCAGAGACTTCAGCCCCTGATCCGGCAGCATCATTGTAAATTCTCCAGGAGAGAATGGATACCGAATCGGCTTCCGCTTGGAAGGGCAGTGAAATATCGGAACTGGGGTCATGCAGCGTTCCGGTCCGGGCATGTCGTGCAATGGACGGTTATCTATATACGGCAAAACGTTGTACATCCATCCGCCCGGCTGCAGTTCTCTAAACCCGCGAGACGGCGCGCCGGCAAAATGCCAGCCCCATCCCCCGGTGGGAAGCGTAAGCTGTTCTGAATCGTGCGTCAAGCAGCCGGTTCCCAACTGGCGAAGATTGTTTTTGCATTGCAAAATGCGGGCTGATTCTCGCGCTGCGTTGAGCGCCGGCAGAGTAAGCCCCATAATAATGCCGATAATCGTAATCACGACCAGCAATTCAACCAACGTAAAGGCGTGATGATAAACTCTCATGACGTTTCTCGTATATAAAAATGAGTTATTAGGTTTATGGATAAACAACCCGAACTATCACATAGCAATATTCCGTTAGCTGCTAAACTAAAACGTTCGAAAAGGAACCTGGATAATTGAAAGCGTTTATATACCTATGCCCATATTTATATTATAGCGCCAAATTTGTCTTTTTCAAGAGAATTTATAAATTTTTTTGTTTTTTGCCGAAAAATAAACCATTTTTTAGCGTTGAGAACCTGGAACTTCAGTATTAAACAAAAAAAGCGGCGATTGAGTCCCCCCAATCGCCGTTTATGTAATTGATTAACGTTGCCTTTTGATTATTTCATAATGTCGCCCGGAATTGCCTGTCCATCGCAATGCGAACAAAGGCAATAGAAAATAAACGGATCTACGCCGTAGCTGACTGAAACAACAGACGCGTCTACCATGCAGAAGTTAATCGTGTCCCCGTGAGGCGAACCCCAGCGAGACGGCGATGTGTACCCGGCTTTGTCCTGAATGGGAATCCAATGATTCTTACTCAAATTTTGACGCGTATAATACGCCTTGATTTTATCAATAATTGCAGGCGTGTAATTCAAATCGCCCATCGCCATGCCAAACAGGGATTTATCAGCGCCGCCCCAACGAGTGGTGTCTCGGTCGTAGCCCTGATCCCAGCCCTGGTCGTCGTCGCTGGCTGTGCCGGTATAGTATTCGTCCGGATTGACGTGTCGTTCGCCCAGCATGATGGTATTGGACGCGCCGTCATTTCCAGCAATTTTATCGATTGAAAACGCGCCGCCTGGACAGTACGCGCCGGTGTTGTCGTTGATGTTGTTATGCTCGCCTTTGAAGAAATTGCGAACGCCAATAATCGCTTGCGAATTGTTCACGCCAAAGTACT
>CACXSS010000171.1 GCA_902770245.1 uncultured Planctomycetota bacterium
AACCGGCGTTATGGGTCGGTCTATGTGTTCTCATCTGCTCAAGGCGGGGTATACGTGTACGGTCTATAATCGGACGAAAAGCAAGGCGGATTCCCTTTTGGAACAGGGCGCGATTTGGGCGGACTCTCCTGCTCTGGTCGCTCAGACAAGCGACGTCGTCTTCTCGATAGTCGGGTTTCCAAAAGACGTTGAAGAAGTTCTCATGGGAGACGCCGGCGCGATTGCCAACATGGACGCCAACGGGGCGAAAATCGTGGTCGACATGACAACCAGCTCCCCGCGTCTGGCGGCGGAAATGGCGGACTTTGGGCGGGAACGCGGCGTTGCCGTTCTCGACGCTCCAGTTTCCGGCGGAGACGTTGGGGCGAGAAACGCCAAGCTCTCAATTATGGTCGGCGGAGACGAACAGGCGTATGAATTCCTCAAGCCGCTATTCAGTTTGATGGGTACGAACATCGTCCGACACGGCGCGGCGGGAATGGGTCAGCACGCCAAAATGGTTAATCAGATTCTTATTGCCGGCACGATGTTGGGGCTGGCGGAGGCGTTTCGATACGCTCGCCATGCGGGGCTGGATATGACCGCTGTTATGCAGTCGGTCGAGTCCGGCGCGGCGGGGTCGTGGAGTCTGTCGAACTACGGTCCACGAGTTCTCAAAGGCGATTTCGCTCCCGGATTCTATATTGACCATTTCGTTAAAGATTTGGGCTTGGCGCTTCAGGAAGCGGAAATAATGAACATCGACCTGTCAACCGTCGCCCTGGCAAACAAAGAGTACCAAAAGGCGCAGGAACAGGGCTTGGGCAAAAACGGAACCCAGGCGATTTGCAAGTTAGAATAAAATATGGGCGAGCCGAGAACATTAGTTCTCGGGTTTGATGTCGATAGCGAAAGCGATCGCAAAATTTATCGCTGGATATAGCTTTTTTTTCAAAATATGCTATAATATAAAAGTGGTAAAATTGTTTTATCCTCATAGACGGCTAAGTACAGCTATTTGCTGTCTTGCGTCTCCCAACGCCAAATAATCAACCCCAATGATTTTTTCCAGCGAAATATTCCTGTTTTTGTTTCTGCCGTTCGTTCTGTTTGTATACTATTGCATTCTGTTTAAATCCAGAACGCTGCAGAACCTGTTTTTGCTGATAATGAGCCTGGCTTTCTACGCCTACGGCGAGCCGTGGTTCGTGTTCGTCATGATGTTGTCGATTATGTGCAACTGGGCGTTTGGGTTGCTGATCGATAAATTCCGGGAGAACAAGCGCGCAGCGATTGCAATTATCGTTGCAATGTTAGGCGTCAACCTGGGCATTCTCGCCTATTTCAAGTACTGGATGTTTATTCTGGGGAACATCAATTACTTTACTGGCAGCTACATTCCGATTCCAAAAATCATGCTGCCGATCGGGATTTCGTTCTTTACGTTTCAGGCGATTTCCTACGTTGTCGACATCTATCGCGGCAAAGGTCAGGCGCAAAAGAACCCGCTCAACGTGGGACTGTACATTGCGTTTTTCCCACAGTTGATTGCCGGCCCTATTGTTCGTTACGAAACCATCGCTGACCAGATTCATAAACGCAAGTCTACGTTTGACGATTTCTCCGACGGCGTTTGCCGGTTCATCGTTGGTTTGGCTAAAAAGATGTTGATTGCCAACTCGATGGGCATTGTCGCGGACGCGGCGTTCAAACTTCCCGCTGGCGAGCTGTCTGTTACAATGGCGTGGCTGGGCGCGCTGGCGTATACGTTCCAGATTTATTACGATTTCTCCGGGTATTCCGACATGGCAATTGGTTTGGGGAGAATGTTCGGATTCCATTTTCTGGAGAACTTCAATTACCCGTACGTTTCAACGTCCATTACAGAATTTTGGCGTCGATGGCACATGTCGTTAAGCAGCTTCTTCCGCGATTACGTTTATATTCCGCTGGGCGGAAACCGGGTTTCCAAACCACGGCTGATACTCAACCTGTTTGTCGTTTGGGCGCTGACGGGTCTGTGGCACGGCGCAGACTGGGCGTTTGTTCTGTGGGGTCTGCTGTTTTTCGTCTTCCTGGTTTTCGAGAAAAGCGTCGGTTTCGAGAAACGGCTGACGTCCCCATGGTTCGTCCCGCTGAAGTACGTTTACGCCATGTTGATTGTCGTGGTCGGCTGGGTTCTGTTCAAGGCGGGGTTTGACGCCAATCAGGCTGTCATGCAGGGCGAAACCGCCAACAGTTTGGCGTTGACCGGCTCGTATCTTCAAACCATGTTTGGCATGAGCGGCGCTCCGCTGTTTGACGATCTGACGTATTTCCACTGGCACGAAACGAGATACTTCTATCTCTTTGCCGTCCTGTTCAGCTTCCCGCTCGTCCCGTGGCTTGTCAGCAAAGGCGACCAGATTAAAAATTCGGTTGGACAATTCATTTATAGCTCGGTTTACGTCCTGTTGTTTTGCTTCGTTTTTATTATCGCCGTTTCCTACGTCGTCAAAGGCGGATACAATCCGTTTATTTACTTTAATTTCTAATTTGAGGACTATTGAACATGGACGATAAGGCAATGAGCTGCGGCTGCTGCAAGAAAAGAGTCGTCGGACTTTTGTTTTCTTTGTTAATGTTATGTTTTGCGGTTGTATTTCTAACATTTGCAATTAAAAATGTCAAGACGATGATTTCAGATTGTAAAAAGATCTATTATTGCCTGGATTATAACTTTATCAATCGACAAACAGACGAAGATATCGTCACTCGCGCAGCGCATTTGAGAGAATGCAATAACGAAGTTTTATTAAAATATATAATGAATTCTTTGGATTTCTGTAATAACAGAAAATTGTTTATTGATATAAATAATCAGATAATCCTGTTTCTAGATTTGTATCGCGTGCCTAACAATAACTATCGATTAGTCAGGCTGTATAATGGCTACTTGTCGGTATGTGCAGGATTTAGCAATATGGAGCGTCTGTCCGATAATGTAATCAATTTCCATAATTATCTGAAAAAGAAAAATATAGAATTTATATACGTAATAGCGCCGCACAAGAATTATAAATATCTTTCACTGCAACCGTATGGCGTTAAAGATTATGAGAATGAAAACTGTGAAAGAATGATTGCTCGATGGAATAATCGTATTTGTTATTTGGATAATCGAGAAATATTTAAGCAGACTCCGCAAAAACATTATGACTATTTTTATAAAATTGACACGCATTGGAAAGTTCAGTATGTGTTTTTATCGTATTGTCAAATAATGACGTATATGGCAAAACAGTTTGATGTTTGTTTTGAAAAAGAGCTGCAAGATATCAATAATTTTTCTGTGTATACTTTGCCGGACCGCTATGAAAGTGAATTGGGCGGTTTTTTCCGAGACAGAGAAAAAATGTTATATCTAAAACCTCTGTTTCCTGTCAAGCAGTCAATTTATTCAGAAGGATGCGCCGGTAATAATCCAATAACCGGGATCAATTATCGCGGTCCCTATGACATGTCAAAATGCGACAAATTTTATCCAACAGCGTATGTTGTCAATCCCAATGCGGCTAACAGAAAAAAGCTAATGGTTATTGGCGATTCTTTCAGTCCGCAAGTGATGAGTCTTTTGTCTTTGTCATTTACAGATATCGAGTTTCATTCGACAAATACGTATGAAGGAATTTTATCTGAAGATATTGAACGCTTTAAGCCTGATTATGTAATTTGCATTTTTACATCAAGACAAGTTTCAGCGCCTGTTTTTGATAGTTTTTCAACTCCGGATTAACGAAACTTGACGTTTAATTGAATTGAGATTACAACCCGTTTATATATTTTTATAAGTTAAAATGATAAAGATTTGTGAAGACGGCAGAAGCAGTAACGTTAGAAAAAGAGTCGTTGGGGCGTTGTTTGCCGCTGCTGCGTTTATTTTTGCAATTGCTTATATAACGTATGCATTTTGCAATATAAAGACGATTATTTCAGAATGTAAATCAATCTATTATTGTTTGGACTATAACTTTATCAATCGACAAACAGACGATGATTTCCAAAAATGTTTTGAGCGCTTGAAATGGAGCTGCCATTCTTTTGCGGATAACATACTATCCAAACCGCTGCTTTATAATAAATGCAGAGCGGGGTTGATAGACGTATATGGATTATGCGTCAGGACAATTGATTTATATAAGCCTGATCCCAATATTCAAGCGGTTAAACTGTTAAATAATCAATTATCTTTTTATTGGCGTGATGATGTTGACGTTGATGATTATTCGCATGCATTGATTGATTTCAAAAAGTATCTTGAAAATCGTAACATTGGATTTGTCTATGTACAAATCCCTCACAAAACATGCAAATATCAGCCAGAACTTCCGCCAAGCATTGTTGATTACAGCAATCAGATTTTTGATCGTTTTATACACAATATTGAAAATGACGCGTCTGTTATAGATATGAGAGATTATTTCAAGTCGTCTCCGGAAGAACATTATAAATTGTTTTATCCTGGGGATGGTCATTGGAAACCGATGTATGCATTTATTACTGCTCAACAAATCATGAAATTTCTTCATGAAAATTATTCTTGCATCATTGACCCGAAAGTAAACAATCTCGATAATTATGAAGTAGTAATTGAAAAGAATAAATGTAACGACATATCAAAACGTTTGGGCCGTTTTTATTATAATTCCAATATTGAACGCCAACAATATCTTGTTCCCAGGTTTGATACGTTTATGACAATTAATTCAGATTCTGTAGATCTGGAAATGATTAAATATGAATCCGTTGATTATAAAGGACCGTATAATTCACGTTTGTTATTTCAAATCAGACCTAAAATGAATGTGAGGAATACAAAAGCGCTTAACAATAATAAAGTCATGATTCTTGGCGATTCTTTCAGCCCGCCCGTAATGAGCTTTTTATCATTGTGCTTTACCGATATTGAATATCATGCGCTGAATTGTTACGACGGGGATATTTTTGAAGAAATAGAAAAGTTTAAGCCTGACATGGTTATCCTGTTATTAACCGCAAGGATCGTGGATATTCGCATTCCTGGACAACCAACTCCAAGCACAGAAAGGTATTTTGAGATGCTTACCCCTCCAACGGAAAAAGAATAGCGTCATGAATTAAAACAATAATGAGGCTACTGCTTCACAATTCCTTTAACAATCAGTATTATTACAAGCGCTGCGACGCCGGTCAGGGCGATGGCTCCGCCGGGTTTGGCGTAGGAACAGCAGGAAATAATCAGTCCCGAGATCATAAACAGGACGGAGAACGCAATCGACAGCCAAACCGTCGACCGGAAACTCTTTGCAATCTGTAACGCGCACGCGACGGGCAAGACCATCAGCGACGAGACAATCAGCGCCCCGACGGTTCTGGCTGCAACGGCAATTGTTGCCGCGGTCAGAATGACGAAAACAAAGTTGATTCTATGGACGGGAACGCCTGCCAGTTTCGCGCCCTGTTCGTCAAAAACGATATAGAAGACCTCTTTGTAAAACAGGAAGAACGCGCCCAGTGTTACTAACCCGACGCCCAGCGACGTGTAAAATTCGTCGTCTGGAACGGCGACAATCGACCCAAACAGGAAGTTGGAAAAGTTCGCCGACGCGGGAAGATAACCCGACATCACGCCTGCCAGGCCGACGCCGGTTGACAGGATTATCGCCAGAGAAATATCGGCGTATTGCGGGAACTTGTGACGAAGAAACTCGATAGCCGCGGCGGCGAGAACGCAGTACGCAGCCGCGCCCAGCGTCGGATTGAATCCGAAAATGAACCCGAACGCAACGCCCGCCAGCGAGGAGTGCGCCAGCGTGTCGCCCATGAGCGACATCCGTTTCAGCACGCAGAGAATTCCGATGCACGGGATCGCCGCCGCCAGAACCAGCCCAATAATTATCGCGCGCTGCATGAATGACAGTTCAAGAGGATTCATGGCCGCCCTCCTTGTGGTTGAGATGACACTGTTCGCAAAGGCAGTCCGTATGATGGCAAAGCCGTTCGCCGTGGTAATGCGCGCCCGGGTGCTTGTGACGGCTTTGGATTTCTTCCTGCAGCTGCTGCGCGTCCAGCTTGACGACGGAGCCGTCTTCCAGACAGTAAATCGAATTGAACCAGTCGCAGGCGCGCTGATGGTCGTGAGTTATCATCAAAACGGTCAGCTGACGTTTCTGTCGGATGGCGTCCAAAAGCGTAAACAGCTCGTTTGCCGCCGTTGGGTCGATGCCGCTTGTCGGTTCGTCCAGAAGTAACGATTCCGGCTCGCTTGCCAGCGCCCGGGCGATAAGCGTTCGCTGCTGCTGACCGCCGGAGAGCTTGTTTACCGGGCTTTTGGCAAACGGAAGAAGCCCAACCGCGTCGAGAAGCTCCTCGACCGTTTTGTGATACTGTGACGAAAAGAACTTCAGCAGCCCAAGCCGGTGGTACATGCCGGAAAAGACGACTTCCTCAACCGACGCGGGGAATCTGTCCATGAGGGTAAAGCAGTTTTGCGGAACGTACCCGATTTTCCACCATTGCCGATACTCTCGCGTCGAAACCCCGTCGATGAGAATATCGCCCTGCTCTGGCGTCAGCTCGTTGAGAATGAGTTTCATCAGCGTACTCTTCCCCGCCCCGTTGCCGCCGATAATCGCGGCGCATTCCCCCTGTTCAACGGTAAACGACACGTTGTTGAGAACGGTGTCGCCGTTGTAGCCAAACGTCAGGTTGTTAATATTGATGAATGGTTGCATCGTGGGGTGTTCAGTTAGGAATTAGGAGTGAGGAGTGAGGAGTTGACGCAAGCGTCTAATCCCTACTGCCTACTGCCTATAATACCGATACGCGGTTTTACCGGGGGCTTACGCGCCCCGGCTCGCCTATCCCTACTGCCTCTTTCAGCGCCTCTAAATTCCTTGTCATGACGGAAAAGTAATCGTCTCCCGCCTGGATTTGGTCTTGATACAGGGTTTCGTACGGATTGAGGACGTCGACTTTAGCGCCGGTTTCCTTCGCCAGCGCGTCGCAAATGCGGCTGTCCTGGCTGGACTCGACAAAGACGGTTGTGATTTTGTCGTCGCGAATCTTTTTGACCAGTTCCGCCATGTGCGCCATGCCGGGATCGGACTGCGCCGTCAGCCCTTCAATCGGGATTTGGGTCAAGCCGTATTCTCGACACAGGTATCCAAACGCCTGATGGGACACGACAATCTCCTTTTGCGGGGCGGCGCTGAGCGTTTCCCGAAATTGCTTGTCCAGCTCGTCGCATTTGGCTGACCAGAGCCGAAGGTTTTCCTGATAGTATTCTGCGTTGTCCGGGTCAAGCTTGACAAAGGCGTCCGCGATGTTTTTCAGGATAATCTTGACGTTGACCGGGCTGACGTTCATGGCGTACAGCGTGGTGGTCAGCATCTG
>CACXSS010000172.1 GCA_902770245.1 uncultured Planctomycetota bacterium
TCACTCAACATCATCGACATCGATACCTCTGGCAACAACATCGGTTGCTACGAGAACATCGAACTTGTTCTTACGGAAGCCGTCCATGACGCGGTTGCGTCCGCCCTGACCCGCCCTGACCCGAATCAGAGAGCGTTTCCGCTGGCGTTGTCCCGCGTTCAGGCGGGGTTTCCCTCTCCGGCGGAAGACTTCATGGATCAGCCGCTTAATCTGAATTCGTATCTCATAGACAATCCCGCCGCTACGTTCTTCGTTCGCGCCGGTGGGGACAGCATGATTGGAGCGGGAATCCATCAGGACGACCTGCTGATTGTCGATAGAAGCCAGCAGCCGGTTAGCGGAGACGTCGTTATTGCCGTTGTCGACGGAGAGTTCACAGTCAAGCGGCTGATAATCCACGGCTCTTACGTGGAACTTCGCCCGGAAAACCGCCGCTATCCGACGCTTAAATTCTCAGAAGAAACAGAACTGGAAATCTGGGGCGTTGTAAAAAGCGTTATACATCGGTTGGATTAGCGGTAAAACCATCATTCGCACAAGCAGCTTATTGCGTAATTAGACGTTCTTTGTAATTATTCTAAATATTCCCTACTGGATATTTGAATATAATATGGTATAATAATTATTGTCTTAAATAACAAAACATCATTAAAATAATTATGGACATTCAAACGATTATCGAACAGTTGAAATTATCAGAGAATTCTGAATGGGAATTCAAGTCTGCTCTTGGCGGTCTTCCTTCCAGTCTCTGGGAAACATACAGCGCCATGGCAAATACCGATGGAGGTTCGATTGTTTTAGGCATAGTTGAAAAACATGGTAAGTTTGAGGTTCAGGGGGTTCCCGATATTAACAAACTTCAAAAAAATATTTGGGATTGTGTTCAAGACAGAAGTTGCGTTAGTAAAAATTTACTTCATAATAACGACGTTTATACGCTCAAGATTGATAACAAAGATATTCTGGTTATTCAGACGCCTCGCGCAGAAAGACGCGATCGTCCGGTATTTCGGGGTCAAAATCCATTGACCGGAACATTTCGTCGCTACCATGAGGGCGATTACCATTGCGATGAAGACGAAGTTCGAAGAATGATGTCAGATCAAAGAACTCAGTCGTTTGATTCGCAAATCCTTGAGGAATTTAATGAAAACGATATTGATTCTGAGACGTTACAGCAATATCGAAATCGTTTTTCCGCCAGAAATTATCAACATCAATGGTTAGAACTAAATACGATTGAGTTTTTAACCAAATTATGTGGCTGGAGTATTGATCGCCAAACTCAAAAACAGGGACCAACCATTGCTGGCATTTTAATGTTTGGTACGGAAGACGCTTTACGAGATTTGACAAAAGATTATGTAAAGTACCAAGTCGATTATAAAGAACGCGTTAGCGATAATTTATCCGATCGTTGGAATGACAGGTTAACAATAGACGGTTCCTGGACGCCTAATCTTTATCAATTTTTTAATAAGGTTTACCCAAAATTAACAGCAAATATCAAGCTGCCTTTTGCATACGTCCAAAAAGACAATAGTCTTTTTTCTGACCCCGTTCGTTCAGGAATGTCTCCTGTTCATGAAGCGTTGCAAGAAGCGTTGGTTAATGCTATAATTCATGCGGATTATCAAGGAATCGGAGGAATTACAATTGATCGTTTTCCTGACCGTTTTGAGCTTTCAAATCCAGGATTATTATTAGTTTCCAAAGAACAGTTGTTTCGAGGAACTGTAAGTGAATGTCGAAATCCTTGCTTGCAACGTATGTTTCAAATGATTGGCGCTGGAGATAAAGCAGGGTATGGATTTGATAAAATACGCCGTGGCTGGGAAGAACAAAAGTGGCGCATTCCTTACGTTGAGGAAACAACCAAGCCAGACAGATTTCGCCTTGTTTTATTTATGCAAAGTCTCCTTCCAAATAATTTTATGGCAACGCTCCATAATTATTTTGGGGATAATATTCATTTTTCCAATGATGAAATAACAGCTTTAGCGATTGCTTTTTCTGAGGGGGTAGTATCTAATTCTCGAATAAAAGAAGTTTCCTCGATCCATCCAACAGACATTACAAAAATACTTCAAGGATTAGTTTCTAAAGGTTGTTTGTCTATGGCAGGATATGGTCGTTGGGCAACTTATAAACTAACTTCGCCACTGATTAACTCAAATTATTCAGAAAATAATAAGCCAGCCATAGATAATAAGGGCGATAGCATATATAATAATAAGCCTACCATAGATAATAAGGATGCTGGCTTATATAGTAACAAGCCTGTTTTAGATAACAACCTAACCCATCTAACTGATGAAACTATAGATAGATTACAAAAAATTGGTAAAGAAGCTGTAGAACATCCCAGATTACCGATAGATAAACTTGAGAAAATTATTTTACGTTTATGTGAGAATCAATATCTTACAACTAAACAAATAGCAAAATATTGTGGGCGAAATCCGCTAACTATCATGTTACGTCTTAGAGATTTAATTGACAAGGGTGATATTGTTATGGCATTTCCAGACCAAATCAAGCATCCTCAACAATGCTATAAGGCAAATGATAAAAAACAATAAAACAGTTGTTAGCGCTCAAAACGCGAACAAATAATTCACTAAAGAGAGTTAATGTTCTTTAACACACGCTCTCCTTTAGTACGCGCCGGCGGGCTGCCATTGCGTTGACGGCTGTTGGTATGTTGGACCGTAAATGACGCCGTTGGAACCGGTTGCATAGCCGCCGTTTTCTGAGCGGAATCGCTGGAATTCGTTTTGTAAATCGGAGGGAATTGGCGGGACGCCCTTTGCTCCGCCACTGTTGCGGCGCAGCGCCCCAGCTACGCCTAACTGTTCTGGGTGTCGGGCGATTTTATCGGTGAACACCTGGGCGTTTGACACAACGGGTTCCAGCTGACGTTTTAAGTCTCGAATTTCGTCAAGCGTTGATTCTATTTTTTCGTAAAGTGTTGGATCATTAGCCAAGCGTCCAATAGTTCCTTCTGTACTGTTTAGAGTTGTTGTAAATTCACTGATTTGAAGCAAGGCGTTGTCGAGGTTGTCCAGAGAGCGGCTGACTTTAGCCATCCAGATATCTTTTCGTTCTGCAAGCGTTCCGGTAATGCTGTTTAAGTCGCCCAGGCTCTGGTCCGTTTTTTTGGCAACTTGAGTGATAATGTCCAGCGTTTCTCCAGAATTTTGCATCATGGTTCCAAAGGAATCCGCCAGACCGTTAACTTTATTAGCCGTCTTTTTGAATTCGGCGAAAACGTCCTTGGCATCGTTGATGGTTTGAGGGAGAGCGACGATCGTGTCGTGGATTCCCGCCTGAACTTCGGGGTCTGAAAGCATCGCGTTGGTTTTGGCAATCAACTCGCGAGTTTGCTGAGCCAAATCCCGAATCTGGCTGACCATTCCCTTTAAGTCGTCTTTGCTATCCATAAAAATTTCGTCAAAGCCGCTGAGAATCTTATTGAGCTTTTTACTTGTGTCGGTTATGGAATCAATTGCCGCAAGAATGTTTCCCTGCATATCTGTAGCCATTTGGAGCATGCTGGGAGCCATGTATCCCTCTAAGACTTCGCCAGGTTTAATCAGCTTTGTTTCGTCCGTTCGAGGGGATTGCTGAAGAACGTTAAGTTCTGCATCGCCGAGAATGTTGAGCGTAAGACGAAACGCCTGATTGTCGTAGAGTTTGTACTGCGTTTCAATAAATGCGGTTACCATCGCGCCCTGTTCGACCAACTCGACTTTCCGAACGCGGCCGATAAGAATCCCACTTTGTTTAATAGGCGTATTTTCCTTGACGCCCGGCGCATTCTGGAACAGAACGTTTACTTTATACCGATTCCCGGCAAAAATGGAATGCCAATCGGAAAAGATTACGATTAAGGTTACCAAAATCGCAAAACCGCTTATAATCATCAGTCCGAGCCGGAATTTCATCCCGACCGTTTCATTTGAATCGTCCATTTGGCTCTAATTATTCATATATAATCTTTCTCCGACTTCTCCGCGTATAAACTGTTTTACGCGGGGGTCGTCAGAATGTTCCATTTCAGTGGGCGCGCCGTCAAAAATTTTTTGAGGTTCGTCCGGTTCAAGCAGCGCATTGGGGAAAAGCATTATAACCCGATCTGCACAATGTCGAACGGTGGTCATATCATGCGTAACAACAACGCTTGTTACACTTCTTTCTTTTTGAGTGGCGCTGATCAGTTCGTTGATAACCGCGGTCATAATCGGGTCTAACCCCGTCGTTGGCTCGTCGTACAAAATCAGTTCCGGATCGAGCATTAAAGCTCTGGCAAGCCCGACGCGCTTTCTCATACCGCCTGACAGTTCAGCCGGCTTTTTCTTCAAAACCGCTTCTGTCAGTCCAACCGCCCGGATTTGTTCGACGACTTTATCTCGAATGTCGCTGAATGACAATTTTCCCTCTTGAACCAGAGGAAATGCGACGTTTTGCTCAATGTTCATACTGTCGAACAGAGCCGCCATCTGGAAAACGAACCCGTATCGTCGCCGAACAGCCGCCATTTCCAACGCATCGTACGTCGATAAATCGACGCCGTCAAACCAGACGGAACCTTTTGTTGGACGCAAAAGACGGATAAGAAGTTTCAATAAAACCGTCTTTCCGCACCCGCTTTCTCCCACGACAGCCAAACACTGCCCCCGCGACACGTCAAAGCTTAAATTCTTCAACGTGGTTTGACGGCCAAAGATCATCCAAACGTCTTTGAGGGAAATAATTGGGGTCATGGTTAGGCAATAGGCAGTAGACAGCAGGCAGTAGGAGAATAGTCGCTACTGCTTTTTGCCAAATGCCTTTTTTTCTCTAAAATAACTTGGAACTGCCAGCCCAAATCATGCTGTACAGGGCTTCCAGGAAAATGCCCATGAGCAAGTCCAAGAGCAAAATAGCAACAAAGGAATTGACAAACGCCTCGGTTGCCGCTCGACCTACGCCTTCCGCGCCGGCGCGGCAGTTGAACCCTCGATAACAGCTGATAACTCCAATCGCCCCTCCAAAGAAAAAGCTCTTGAAAATACCAGATGAAATATCGTACAGTCCAACGAACGACTGTGAGTTGGATATGTAAAAATGGGAATCAATTCCTAGTAAGTATACGCTGTAAAACGCCCCGCCGACTATGCCCATGAAGTCTGCCATCAACGCCAAAATGGGAATCAGGAGAAGGCAGCCCAAAAATCTTGGAACGACGAGATAATGAATCGGGTTGGTTCCCATACAGGTCAAGGCGTCGATTTGTTCTGTAACGCGCATCGTACCCAGTTCCGCCGCCATTGACGACCCAATTCGTCCAGCCAGCATCGTTGCCGCCAAAACCGGTCCCAGTTCGCGAACAAGCGACATATTAATCAAAGCGCCCATACGGGTTTCCATGCCCAGCGATTTGAGCTGAGTATAGCTTTGTACTGCCAAAACCATGCCGATAAACGTTCCCGTCAGGGCGACAACCGGCAGACTTTGAACTCCAATTTGATAAAAACAGGGCAAAATCGTTCCCTTGCATGGCAAACGAGTTGTCAGCCAGCGTATCATCTGGGCAATAAAATACCCAAATTCGCCGATTCGGCAAACTTTATCCATTACAACGCCGCCAAGGCGTTCAGGAAACGAACGAAGGGATTGAATAAAGCCCATACGGGGAATTGGAGAGTTAATAAATACGATTGTTATCCGTTCAAAAATGAACGATAATTACACAGCGTCCTCAATAAAGGACGTATTTCTGCGCTATCTTTTATCGTCTATTCTAATTATTATAAGAAGAATTCAGAATTTAGTTGTAAAATATCGGTATAATCGTTAAATTTTAAAGATGAGAATTGCGAGGCGGTTAGAGGCAATGGTAGGGGAGCAGGTAAGAACTACGCCCTGCTCCCTATTGTCTATTCCCTAACTTTTGCTCGTTCGATCGCTTCCATAACCTCGGGCAGAATTCGGGTCGGGCGGCCGTCTGAGATGTTGACAAACGCCCAAAGGGTTTCTCCTGTTGCAATGGTCAAGTCGTCTTCAAGGCGAACGACTTCGTAACTTCTGACGCTGGAAACCCTTTTAATTTCGGAAATCCAGGTGCGGATAACCAATTCGTCGCCCAAAAACGCTTGATGAAGATATTCGATTGTATGTCGGCGGGCGACCCAGGTTGCGCCGAGTTTCAAATAGAATTCCGGCGTCAGACCCCAGGAAGAGGAATTTTTAATGGCGACGTTTTCCATCCATTTGACGTAAACGACGTTGTTGACGTGTTTGTTTTGATCCAGGTCGGATTCTTCAACAGTATGCAGCCAATCGTACGGCGTGGTGATAACAGGAATGTCTTTATTCATTTGACGTATTGGGATTATCGCTTAATTCTGCGGCGAATTGAACCTTTGACAGCCCGCACAGACGACACAAATCGTAAATATCAATTACGTTACCCAGCGGAATCTCAGGACCAATGTCCAGCAAAACCGGCAAATCGGACTTGGCTTCCGACAAGGCTTTTAGCGTTGCGCCGACGGATTCCAAAGAATCGTATCGGACGTCCGCAATAAGCCAGTAAAGCGAACCGTCTGTACGGAGTTCAATAATCGCTTCGTCCAGGTCAAGCAGTTCAGGAGGAATGGCGTCTGGACTTTTAACCGCGCCCGGCAAAGACAGGTTTGTCGACAAGAGCCATTCCGGCTGAATAAAATTTGACGTACACAGGAAGAATATCAGCAGCTGAAATATGACGTCAATCATAGGCGTCATATTCATCTCAAACGACGATTTGCGTTGACCGACAGGGAGCTTCATGACGTTGCGCGGGGGGCTGATATTCAAAGCTGCGTTCCGCGGGAAGAACGGTTCTTCCCTGATTATAAAGCGAAACGATTTCTGTAGAGTATCAATATACTCCAACAGCCATGATTGTCAAGAGGAATTAGTAAAGGCAAGAGACTGTAGACAAGAGTAAAGATTTTCCTGCTCCCTCCGTGGGTTGAAACCCACGGCTACTAATATTGAACCGCTATGCGGTTCTAGGGGAAGCGCTTCGCGCTACTGTCTACAACCTACTGCCTACTGCCTGTTACCCGATTGACAAATCGCAGAATTGAAGCAGCAGATTTTTCATTTTGGACAAGTCGTAATGTCGAACGGCATAGAGGAGCCGGTCTGCCCATTGAATTAAAGAACGACAGTGAATCTGCTCGCCAAACTGATGAACTTCGTCTGAAAAGCTCTCAATTTCTGAAAACGTCATTCCCTTTGACATCCGTTTGCATTTAGCAACCCATTCCTGTCGTTTGCTTTCC
>CACXSS010000173.1 GCA_902770245.1 uncultured Planctomycetota bacterium
TATGAGGGGAAAACCTTTTTTGAAAAAAAGGTTCTTCCCCTCAAACTCCCCTTTCCTAAAAACTTTAGTAAGGTGGAAGATAATAAAAAGGTACTAATATAAATCAAAGCGACCAACGGGAGCGGTTATTGGCAGGCGCACCGCGGCAGCGTGGATTGGGTGTGCGCCTTCGCACCGCGGCAACGCGGATTGGCTACCCCGCCTGCGGGGGTCGGTTGAATTCTCTCTGAAATCTGCTATAATTCATTCATCTATATAATTTACAACAACCCGGTTATATCGGAGAAAGATTCAGCCATGACTAAAACGCGAGTCGCAATTTTAGGCGCGACGGGGTTCACCGCCAGCGAATTGATTCACCTGTTTGCCCGCCATCCGTACGCGGAAATTACCGCTTTGACAACGCGGAGCGAAGACCGTCCACACGTTGCCGACGTCCATCCGTCCGTCCGCGGGCTTTTGGACTTGTATCTTGAACCGCTCACGGACGACGAGCTGGCGGCGCGCGCGGACTGCGTTTTCTGCTGTCTGCCGCACAAGGCGTCGGCTGACCGCGTGCCGGGACTGCTGGATCGCGGAATGAAAGTCATTGACCTCTCCGCCGACTATCGTCTTGACGACGCTCAGACGTTTACGGAATGGTACGGCGAAACTCACCCCGATCCGGACCGGTTGGGCAAGACGCCTTACGGGCTGCCGGAACTGTTCCGAGACAAGATCGTTGGCGCAAATCTGGTTGCCAATCCCGGCTGCTATCCGACGTCGTCGATTCTGCCGCTGACGCCGCTGCTGCTCAACGGGTACATCAAGCCGGACGACATTATTATCGACTCCAAATCCGGAACCAGCGGAGCGGGGAAGTCGCTCAAGCCGGGGAACATGTACTGCACCGTCAACGAAAACTTCCTGGCGTACGGCGTCGGCACGCACCGTCACAGACCGGAAATCGAGCAGGTTATCGCCCGCAAGACCGGGACGCTGCCGTCCGTGATTTTCACGCCTCATCTGGTCGCCATGGACAGAGGCATTTTCACAACAACGTACTCCCTTCCCGCCAAAGAAGCGGATGAAAAAGAGCTTATCGCCTGCCTGCGAGATTTCTATAAGAACGAACAGTTCGTTCGCGTTCTGGACGTCCTGCCCAACGTCAAGGCAGTGGCGCATACAAACTTCTGCGACATGACCGTTCGCGTCGTCCGCAACCGCGTTATGACGCTCAGTTGCATCGACAACCTCGTCAAAGGCGCGTCCGGCGCCGCGTTGCAGAACTTCAATATCCTGTACGGATACCCGGAAAATACAGCGTTGATTTAGTTGCGAGTAGCGAGTTGCGAGTAGCGAGAAAAAATATCCCTGCTGTCAAACGTTTCACACCTGCGGGTTTACACCCGTGGCTCGCCTAAGCGTAACTGCGCTCCCGTTGGTCGCTCCGTTACCGACTTCCATTCCCTACTCCCTATTCCCTATTCCCTAATATGATTGACAAACCACGAATTGAAAAAGCCGTTCGAGAAATCCTGCTCGCTATTGGAGAGAACCCGGACAGAGAAGGGTTGCTGGAAACGCCGTCGCGCGTTGCCAGAATGTACGAAGAGATTTTTTCAGGGCTGGATCAAGACCCGGCTGTTCATCTTCAAAAGTTTTTTACGGAAGAGTATAACGAAGTCGTGCTGGTTAAGGACATTTCATTTAACAGCATGTGCGAACATCATCTTATGCCGTTTTTCGGGAAAGTTCATATAGGATACATTCCCGGCGGGAAGGTAATCGGTTTGAGCAAGATGGCGCGCGTAGTGGAAACGATCGCCCGCCGTCCGCAGATTCAGGAACGCATGACGGAATCCATCGCCAATCTGATGGTAGACAAACTTCACGTCAAAGGCGTAGCTGTGATTGTGGAAGCGGTTCATACGTGCATGACAATGCGCGGCGTGAGAAAGCCGGGATCGAAGTGCGTAACGTCTGCGTTAAAGGGCGTGTTCATGAAGAACCCAGCTGCGAGAAGCGAGTTAATGACGCTCATTTTCGGGCACGGTCACGGTTCCGGCGTATTCGATATAGATTAGCGGCGGTGCGAAGGCGCACACCCAACCCGCGCTGCCGCGCGGACTGGGAGCGGCGCCTCGCCGTCCCGGCTCGCCTTAGGGATTCTCTTGTCCTCCCGACTCTTTGTAGTTCAGCGCGTTCATGAGCTGGAAGAAGGATTCCTGGCTCGAGACGCCGATGTCGAAATCTTCGGCTTTGTGGGCTGTTACAACGTGGTCTTCTCTCTTAACAATCTTCCAGCAGGACTGCGGGATGTTGTTGATGATATACGGGTGATGGCTTGTAACGATAAACTGCATGTCTTTGCGGCTGGAGACGATTTCATCCACGACGCTGTCGATGCAGTTGACGCCCAGCGAGTTCTCCAGCTCGTCTATGAGAAGCACCGATTCCAGCGGCAGAATCTGGATGTTGACGATGTGCGCCAGCGTCTTGAGCATGCCGTAAGAAATCTCGTTTTGCGGAATCCAGCGGTCGGATTCCCGGATTTCCAGCATGATAAAGTCGCCGAAAATGCTGGCGCGCAAGTCCTGAACGGTCGGGAAAATGCGGATGTAATGCTCTTTAACCCGGTCAACGATTTCTGGAAAGACGAAATAAAGAATCGCCAGTTTGGACAGGATGTTAAACGACGTGTCGTTGACAAACCAGTTGTAGTTTGCCGCGACGTATTCCTTAAGCGAATCGAGCGAACTGGACGGCAGATAGTTGTTCAAGTCCGGCTCCGCCTCGAACATGAACACCTGCTTGAGCTGTTCGTTGACGTGAATAATATTCGGCTCGCTTTTGAAAATCGCCAGCGCGCTGCGGTCAGGCGAAATTTTCGGCATCTTGCCGTACCCCTCCATGACAATTTCGTCGTTCGCGCGGCGGAATATTTCTTCCCCATTGATGTGCAGCGTCTCTTCCGCAATCGACAGCTGTGAAACCTGGGAATTCGTCCAGCCGACGGGCTTTGTCTTAAACGACCAGCGGCAATGCTGAATCTCTTCTTCCGGCGCTTCTGACCCGATGGAATGGAACGAGCGCTTGGGCGCAACGTCCGGGCGAATGTCGAACTTCATCGTAAAGTGGGCGTTGGTGGAGAACTTGTCTCCCCACGCGTCCAGACCGCGAAGTTTGTGGTCTGCCATACATTGAATCATCTTGTACAGACTTTTCAAAATCAGGGTTTTACCCACTCCGGAAACGCCGACAAGAAGCGTCAGTTTGTCAAACGTCGTTTTTGTTACGTGAAGTCCGGAAACGCTGTTGGAATATTCGATGGATTTAATAAGCATGATAAAAGTTGCGAGTTGAAAAAATGAAAGGCGGTAATGGAGCGAACAACGTGAGCGGAATTACGCATTCGCCGGAACGGCAAACAAACCAAATTTCCCAGAGTCGTTACAGGCTTCTTAAAAATTCTGCTACCGCGGCAGCGTATTCGTCAGGATGTTCCATGGGGGCGAGGTGTCCGCCGGGGACGGTTGCACGAGTCGCATTGGGCATGGCGGCGGCGAGGGCGTCGAGCGATTCCGGCGGGGAAAGAACGTCGTCTTTTCCGCCGATAACCAGAGCGGGAGTTTGAATCTCGCCCAGTCGAGCGGTAAAGTCTTTACGTTGAGCCATGCCGCGAGCCGCTGCTGCGACGCCCTTCGGATTGTTGCCGGAAACCATCTGGCAGTACGTTTTTATCGCGTCTGGATTGCCCGTCAACGATTCTGGAGCGAAAAGTTTGTCTTTCATGGCGTCCGCCAGAAAAGAGCAGGAATCTTCCTGTTCAATTCTGTCGGCGGTTTTCAGACGGTTTGCTGCTCCTTCCGGCGAATCCGCTTTGGCGTTTGTATCGGAAACGATTAATCCCAAAAGCCGATCCGGACATCGATTCCAGATCTCCCAGCCCACGTATCCGCCCATCGATAAGCCGCAGTAGACGAACTTGGACGAGTAAAGCGCGTCGGCAATCCGGATAATCTGATCTGCCATGTCTGTCATGGTTGAAACAGACCCGGCGGGGACTTCCGACAAATCCTCAGCATCTTTGACAATATCGCCAAACCCGATAAAGTTGGGGAAAATGAGCGCGTAATGATTCAATATATAATCGTCGTTAAACAAACGCTCTACAACGTCTTTCCACATTTCAGACGTGAACGGGAATCCATGTCCGAAAAAGACGGGAATCAGGGCGCTTTGGGGATTAAAATCATCATGTGACATATTATTTATCCTTTGGTACTTAGTACTTAGTGCATAGTACTTAGTGCATAGTACTTAGTGCATAGTACTTAGGACGCAAAGCGCTACTCTCACTACGCACTACGCACTATGCACTATGCACTAACAATTATTAGGGATTTCCTTGAGTAATAACCATCTCGTACCAGACGGTTTTGTATTTCGGGTCAAGTTCAATGACAACGCCGGCGCCTTCGCGGCGGACGGGGACGCTTTCGACCCGGTTTCCGGCGCCGTCGAGGGCGTAGACGGTAACAGAGTCAGCGTCGCTTACGCTGTCAATTATAAGGGACGCGGGAACGCCTTCGCACAGCGTCGGGCCTTGTCCCCAGCGGCTGCCGCACGTCCAGCGGCCGTCGCCGAGGTCTTCCAGATCCATGTCTGTATTGACGACCAGCGCGGTGGCGGCGATGAGGTATCGATTCGGCTTCGCCTCAACCATCGTGAACGTAATCCAGTCCTGCCGCGTTTTCGCCGGTTTGAGAGTAACCTTGCCGAACCCGGACAGGGCGCCCAGGTCAAACGTTCTGCCGTTGACGAACCCGGTAAACGCTTTCGCTTTGGGAGCGCTGACGGTAAAGAACCCCTTGTCGGGCGTCTGGAAATCGCAGTACAGTTCGCCTGTTTCGGAACGAATCCATTTGGCGTTCATGCCTCCGAGCTTTTCAGGAATGGCGTTTATGTTTTCCGTCATGTTGGTTTGACCGTAAATCACGCCTGCGGTATCGGGCAAAACGACGCCGGTTCTTACCGCCCACGGCAGAGAGTAGTTCAGCCCCAGGGCGTCCAAATTACGATGGTAGCCGTAGAGACAGTTTGCCATGACGTTCTTTTCTTTGTCGATTGTCATAATCGGCGCCTGAACCTGATTGAATCCGGCGGCTTTGACGTCCGCCCGGGCGAAAATGCCGTAACATGCCGGCAGGTGCGCCGTCTTGCCGACGTTGGACGCCATGTCGAAAAACGCGTTGCAAATGGGAGGATCATACTCGTTGTTGTGTCTCCATGCAAACTGGAAAATGCCAGACCAGTCCTGGAACGCGGCGATAGAATACGCCATCAGGTTGCCTTCGGCGCAGTACGGGTTCGGGAACGGATGATCGTATTCACTGACCGTCAGGGGTTTGTTCATAACGCGAACGGCGGCAAGACGGTTAAGCGTTGAAGACCTGTCTGCCGGAGCGTTGACCAGCGCGCGATTTCTAACGTACCAATTGTTCCCGTCCCACGGGCGGCCGGGGAAAACCGGGTGATTCCAGTAAGCGTGAATGTCGCAGTAGTCCAGCTGCGCCTGAACGTTCCAGTATCCGTACTGAAGCTGCGTTCCGGTAACGGGCTGTTTGGCGCCCAGCGATTTGATATAGTTGTACATGCCGACCCAGTAGGTCTTTTCAATGTCATAAAGAAAATCGGCGAAGTCCTGTTGGGCGACGGCGTTTGAGAATCCCAATCCGTTCTTTTTCGGTACGGAAACGGTTCCCTGTTCGAGCGATTCAGAATCCGCGATTCCAATTACGCCGCCGGGAACGAGAGAAACGTCTCCAAACCAGTACGCGTTGCCGGGCTGAAAACGACCGAAGGAAATGCGGACTTTCGCGTCGTCCCTGTCGGCGACAAACGTATACTCGTACGTTTTCCAGTTCTTACCAACTTTGAACGACTTTCTAAATGTAATTGTACTCCACGGGTCGTGCTGTTCCACCATGCCGACGCTGAGTTCCGTTTCTGCAGTGGCTTTGCATTTGAATCGAATCGTGTACGGCATTCCGTTTTTGGACGACAAGCCGTTGCGATGAAGCTGAGGAACCCAGTCGACGCCGCCCATCTTGTTGACCTGAATTTTCAGGGCTTTGCCGCTTTCCAGAGCGGAATCGTCAACGACGTCGGCGGGAACGTCGCAGACCTCGTCGCGCTGAACTTCCCAATGATGGCTGCCGCGTTTCGAGAACTGTTCCATGGTAAATCCGCCGTCGGGAATCATGTTCTCGCCAAAGGGAATCGTTCTGCATTCCCAGGCGGCTTTGAGTTCCGCCGTGGACTTGTATTTTTTGCTTAGCCAGGCGTTCCAGAGCGTTCGGAAATCGGTCGCGTACGGTTCCGGGAGATTGTCCAGATGTCCGCCGCTCCAGGAGCAAAGGACGCTGTTTTCGTTGTTGATTTCTATCATCGCGATGCCGGGATCGTCAACGTAGGCTTTTTTCGTGTACGGATTGACGTGCGTGAGCAGGTCTTTGGCGTACTTTTTCTGATATTCAATCATTTGGGGCTGGAAGTTGTCCAAGCCCTTGTCGTAATTCGGGACTCCTTCGCCGTTGACCATGCCGTCGCGTTCGTCAAGCTGCCGGCTGACGTGAAGATTGATGTTGACGTAAACGCCGTTGAGTTCCAGCTGATAAATCAGGTAGTCGAGCTTTTCGAGCGCTTCGGGAGAAATATCCAGATGGTTTTTGGCGTCGCGCCCGCCCCAGATTACGTAGGAATCCATGTGATGAAGCCGAACGGCGTTGATTCCAAACCGGGCTAACGTCTTCGCCAGACGTTCGGCGTCTTCGTGACTGTTGGGGAACGACGCGGTAAAGCAGAGGTTTGTTCCGACGAATCGAACGGGACCTTTGTCCGAAACGAAGTGGTCGCCCTCAATCCGCAAAAAGCCGTCCGCCCCAGCAGGCTTGGGCGTTGACCACGTCCGGACGTTGGTAATGTTGTCCGGCGCCCCTTTGGTTATGGAAAAGGGAAACATCGGGGCGAATCCCTCGCTGTTGAATACGACTTTTTCTCCGGCAAAAACGGACGACGCCGTCAGAAGAACGATTAAAATTGCGATGTGTAGGCGTTTCATGATAGTAATAAAAGGCAGTAGGCAATAGGCAGTAGGCAGTAGAGAGGAGCGCGAAGCGTCAACTCCTAACTCCTCACTCCTAATTCCTAACTAGGGCGTGTTCACACTATTTCGGAAGTATTCTCCGATAAGTACAAGTTGAATAAATGCGATATATATTGTATCCCGCTTGTCGTAACGTGTAAAAA
>CACXSS010000174.1 GCA_902770245.1 uncultured Planctomycetota bacterium
GGTGGTATCTGAGACGGGGTTCGACATCACGCCAGCCTCTGAAATCATGGCCATCCTGTGCCTCTCCAAAGACATTGAAGACCTGCGCCGCCGCATCGGCAACATCATCCTGGGCGTGAAGATGGACGACACCCCCTTCCGCGTGAAGGACATGGGCGTGGACGGTGCCATCACCGTGCTGCTGCTCGATGCCATCAAGCCCAACTTGGTGCAGACGACGGAGCAAACGCCGGCTTTTGTGCACGGGGGACCCTTCGCAAACATCGCCCACGGGTGCAACACCATCATTGCCACACGCATGGCGATGACCTTCAGCGACTACGTGGTGACAGAGGCTGGCTTCGGAGCCGATTTGGGCGCCGAAAAGTTCTTCAACATCAAGTGCCGCAAGAGCGGGCTTCAGCCCAAACTCACCGTCATCGTCGCCACCACCCAGGGGCTGAAGATGCACGGCGGTGTGCCCGTCGAGCTGATTAAGGAGCCCGACATGGAAGGCTTGGTGAAGGGCTGCGAGAACCTGGACCGCCACATCCGCAACATGCAGAGCTTTGGCCAGCGGGTGGTGGTGGCTTTCAACCGCTACGCCACCGACACCGACGAGGAAATTGCGCTGGTGAAGAAGCATTGCGAGAACATCGGAGTGGGATTTGCCGTCAACAATGCGTACTCAACAGATAAACTGGATACGGTTCTGTTTGTTGACGAAACGGTAATTCATGGTTCGACAACCGTGTACGACGTCAAAGACGACTTCACTGTAACATGCCTTGACAACAAGGTCATGGCGTTCATGCAGAGTACAGTCAAAACGTCCTACAGCAACACGGCTTGGGGATTCAACAACATTGTTGCAACCTCTCATTCGTTCACCGCTGTTGACACCGCCCGCGTTTCTGACGGTCAGGGCGATTTGGCGGCAACAACCTTTGACGTCTCGCCGACCTCAATCAATATGGTTCTGGCTAACGGAACAACGGTTGACGTCTACGGATTCCGCAACAAGGTTGTCGGATCGGACGAGTCTGCCATCAATCTGTATGACGGATATGCCGACGATACGCTGGTCATTCAAGGAAACGCTGCGTCCATGAGCGGCGATGTGATTATCTTTGGCGGTAACTCCAATACTTACACGATTACCGCAACCTCGCCAAATCTGACAGCGACAAGCGTCAACGGCGGCGCGGACAAGGCAACCATTATCTGCTCTGCGGACAAGGTTGAAGCAATCGACGTTGCTCATGTTGGAGAATCTGTTACCGTCAACGTGGCAGACGCCGCTGGAAGCTTTAACAACACGGTTAAAGATTTCAAGACAGCGACCGTCAACAAGGCGGACGACAAGGATTCGGCAACCGTTGTGATTTCTAACACTGCGTACGAAATGCCGATTACGGTTGACAGTTCCTACAACAAGTTCACGTACTCGCAGAACGGTTCCTACAGCCGCGGCGTTACGGTTTCCGGCGCCTTGAAGTCCCTGGACTTCCGTTCCGAAAGCGCGGGCAAGCTCAGCGCAGTCAATATCAGCCTGCACGATTCCGCCCTGGCAGACCTGTTAGATGTTACAACATCCTCACAGACGGCTGTTATTGAACAGGTTGCAACTCATCAGACTCGTTCCTTCACCGTTTCCGGCGACGACATGATTACCGTTTCCGGCGATTCGACAATGGATACGAAGAAGGTCGACGGCGTCTTGACTGACTGGGACGACTGGTCTGATACAGACACTTGGCTCAAGGGCGAATGATTTTGAAAACCGCCGACAGCGCGTTGGCGTCGCCTGAGTAAAACAAAAGCGTCAATTCGGAACTTAACCGGATTGACGCTTTTGTTAATTAGTAATTAGTGATTAGTAATTAGTAATTGGCGCAAAGCGCCTTAATAACTATTCCCTACTCCCTACTCCCTGTTCCCTGACCACCATCCGCCAGCACTGATGAATATGCTTGTTGCGGAAATCTTCCGGCAGCGTTCGGGCGGTGTAGTCGCGAATGGAGTACATCTCTGACAAGCTCTCTTCGTCCAGCTTGAATCGACGGAAGTTGTTGGAAAAATAGACAACGCCGCCGGGCGACATCTTTTGCGCCAGCAGGCGGAGCAGAGTGACGTGACATTTTTGAACGTCCCAGTCCTGTTCGGTCGATTTGCTGTTGGAAAACGTCGGCGGGTCGCAGACGCACAGGTCAAAAGAGTTGTCATCGACCCGGGAAAGAAACTTCATCACGTCTGCTTTGACGTAATCAGCCGGGAATTCCGGGGCGAAAAAGCCGTTGAGTTCCATGTTCGCTTCCGCCCATTCCAGATAGTTGGGTGACAGGTCGACCGAAACGACGGACGCCGCCTTTCCCGCCGCGGCGTAACAGCTAAACGCCCCGGTATAGCAGAACAGGTTGAGAAACCGCTTACCCGCTGCCTCTTTGCGAACCATGTCTCGCGTGATTCGATGATCCAAAAACAGACCCGTATCGAGATAGTCCGTCATGTTGCACAGAAACGTCAAGCCGCCCTCGTGAGCGTCAATAACGCGCTCCTTTTGAGCGAACTTCTCGTACTGGGATTCGCCCCGCATGCGCTGCCGCCGCTTGAGAAACGCGTTACGCGGCTCGACGCCCATGACTTCAACCGCCGTTTCGACCATTTTGTCAAGCCAGAGTTTATGCTGACCGACGTTGCGTCCGTCCGGACGTTCGTATTCCGCTATATGCAGGTACTCGCCCTCGTAGAAGTCGATTGCCAGCGGGACTTCCGGAAAATCCCGGTCGTAAAGCCGATAGCACGTTATTCCCCGTTTGGGCAATTTCCGTAAATGATGAGCGCGGTTCGCCAGGCATTTCCCGAACTGCTCCGCCTGGTACTGAGCGTAATCGTCCAGCCCGGCAAATACAGGCGGCGAGGCGCCGCTCCCAGTCCGCGCTACCGCGCGAGACGTATTATCATCGCTCCCGTTGGTCGCTTTAGTTAATAGTGAATCCCGCATTCCGTATTCCGAATTAACCTCGCTCAACTCGCCAGCGCTACTCTCCAACTGATTCGTATTCTGCTCACTGGTTTCTGTCTTACCTTCTACGGCAATTTCGTCAGAGTTCTTTTCTTCCCAGACTCGTTTGGGCGGACGCTTCGGTCCGACGAATTGGAAGTACGTACATTCGATGCGGCTGTTGTAGAGTTTTCGCCGGCGAGTCGCTTCCTGACCGATAACCTTTTCGAAATCGTTCCATCCGGTGATGATATAGAACGACCAGTCCGACAGACGGCTGAACACCGCCGGCATGGACTCGTACAGCGGACGAAGCTGCGCCAGTTCGCCGATTCTGTCGCCGTAGGGCGGGTTGCAGATAACGCAGCCGTAATGACGCTGCGAGGTCAGGTCGGCGAAATCCTTTTGCTGAAAATGGATGTCGTTTTCGACGTCTGCCAATTGCGCGTGCTGTCGGGCGAACTTGAGGGTCTGAGCGTCGATGTCCGTCCCGATGATTTTGGTTTCCAGCGGGGGAAGAATCGCGTCTTGCGCTTCTTTTCGCGCTTCAATCCAGAGCTTGGGCGGGAATATTTGCCACGACTGCGCGTCGAACTGCCGTTTCAGCCCCGGGGCGATGTTGCGTCCGATCAGCGCCGCTTCGATGGGAATCGTGCCGGACGCGCAAAACGGGTCGATTAACGGCGCACCGGGTTCCCAGTTGCTCAGTAATACCAGCCCCGCCGCCAGCGTCTCGCGCAGCGGCGCGGCTACGTTCATAAGTCGATACCCGCGCCGATGCAGACCCCGCCCGGTGGTATCGAGCGTAATTGTCGCGTGATCTTTGAGCAGAGAAATTTCAACCGTGTACAGCGCCCCGTCTTCCGGCAGCGTTGTCGTCTTATAGGCGTTCATGAGCCGGTTGACAATCGCCTTTTTTACGGTTCGTTGCAGGGCAGGGACGCTCGTAATTTTAGACCGCACCGATCGCCCTTCGACAACGACTTTGGCGTTTCTCGGCGCCCAGTCTTCCCACGGAATTTCAGACGCAGCGTCGAACAGAACGTCGAAATCCTCGCACGGAAACGACGCCAGCTCGATAAGCACTTTCCCGGCGCAGCGCAGATGTATATTCGCCTTGACGACAGCGTCCAGTCCGCCGGTGAAATACGTTCTTCCGGGACCGGACTCTGCGTTTTTAGGAGTGAACCCCATGGCTTTGAGTTCTCGTGCTACAATCGACTCCAAGCCCATGGTCGACGTCGCGACTAATTGCAGTGTTTCCATGTCCTATATTGTACAGAATGGAGTTTTTTCGTCAAGGGCTGTTTGAGTTAGGAATTAGGAGTGAGGAGTGAGGAGTTTCAAAAAGCTCTTTTTCTCAAAAAATCCATTCTGCTGTCTTGCATTCTGATTTACAATCCTGTACAATAACAAAAAAAGTTAATTTTTAGTACAGGAGAATTATTATGAACAGAGTTTTCATTGCGTCTGTTTTGGCGTTGCTGCTGGTTCCGGGAACGCTGGTTTTCGGTCAGGAAAAGCCGCCGGTTCCGCCGGAGGGGTTTGATCGCGTTTCGGACGTTCCGCACGGGGCTATCAAATTGGTTACGTACCCGTCCAAGACGGTGGGCGTCGATCGCCGCGCCGTCGTCTACACCCCGCCGGGATATTCCGAAGATCAGAAGTACCCGGTTTTGTATTTGCTGCACGGCATCGGGGGAACGGAATGGGAATGGGTTCACGGCGGACATCCGGAAATCATTCTCGACAACCTCATTGCTGAAAAGAAAGCGGTTCCGATGGTTGTCGTCATGCCCAACGGACGCGCCATGAAAGACGACTCCGTAGGGCGCAATCCGTTTTCTCGGGAAAAAGTCGAGGCGTTTGCGAACTTCGAGCGAGATCTGCTGGACGACTTGATTCCCTATATCGAAAAGAACTACTCCGTTTATACCGACAAAGACAACCGGGCGATTGCCGGTCTGTCGATGGGCGGCGGGCAGACGCTCAATTTCGGGTTCGGACATCTGGACACGTTCGCCTGGATCGGTCCGTTTTCTGCCGCTCCGAACTCGAAAAAGCCGGAAGAACTCGTTCCGGACCCGGAAGCGGTTAAAAAGAACGTGAAATTAATCTGGATTTCCTGCGGCGACAACGACGGTCTGATTGGCATCAGCAAACGGACTTACGACTACTTAAAGGAAAAAGACGTTCCGTGCCAGTTCTTCGCCACGCCCGGCGGACGACACGATTTCCGCGAATGGAAAGCGAATCTGTACAACTTCGCCCAACTGATATTCAAGTAACAAAAAAGTCGAGGGACGAGAGCCGCTTTTTGCAACCCTCGCCTCTCGATTTATGATCTATTCTGCATAGAAATTATTCGGAAGCGTTTCTTTCAATACACAATCAGCGGACCGACGAAGACCCAGCTGGTATGGTCGGTAACCGGCGTGAGTTCTGTAACACGAACGACGATACGGAAACGGGGGGTTCCGTCGGCGGGCGGTTCCAGCGGGAATTCCACCCAGTTGGATTTGACCGCATCGGAAACGCCGCGGCTGTAAACGACTTTTCCGTTGACCAGAACGTCGATCCGTCGAACGCCGTGGTATCGTTTGTCGATTCGGCTGTCGACCAGATACATGCGAGCCGTCAGCGGATAGGGATTGACTTTAGGTTCTTCGATGAATGAATTATAGTCCTGGAGATTAAAATCAATCGTCTGCTCAATCCAGCCGCAATCGCCTACATTGGTTTTCGTATTTCTCGGAACGACAATTGCTCCCATTGACAAGCTTTTTGTCAAGGGGGGCGTTTCCTTGCTGTCCGTTACGGGATCAAACATTCTCGGATCTACCATTGGCAAGGGCGTATTCTTGTCCGTTATGGTAAACGTCCCCACTCGATATGCGCCAATTGCCTGGCTAGGTTTGCAATCCCATTCTCTGCCGGGACGAAATCTTACTGCATGAGGAGCGGTCGGCTCTTTGAGACCGTCAAAGAGAGACAAAAGCGTCTTCTCAGACGGCTTTTCCATAAAGGGGAAGAACTGTTCAATGGGCTGCTTGACGAGTTTTTCCCATTCCTTGGCGCGCTGGTCAGCAAGAGCGCCGGTTAGCTGCTGGATGTCCTTCGCATTTTCCAGCCGCTTTCTCCACTGGTCGAGAACGGGTTCGACGTCTTTGAGTTCCGCAAGCTCCGCAGAAAGCGTTTCAATTTGCTTTGTAACGGTTTCCTGAACGCGGTTGAGATACTCGTTCGCCGCCAGTTCGCCTTTTTCGGAATAGATTTCAACCGCTTTTTGTTCAAAGTTGTTGAATTCGTAGTACGGATAGTCAAGAGTCGCCTGTTTTCGGGCGAACTTCAAACTGGTCTGAATCGGCTCGATAAACAGATATTCCAGCCGATCTTTTTCCATAGCGGTTTCTTCCGGCGCGGATTGAGCCAGCTTAGCCGCCAGCGCGTCGAGTTTATCGAGCAATTCCAGAGCTTTGGCGCGATTCTCCGGCGACTTCAAACGCACCAGCCCGTTGTCGGGCGTTCGATAAACCCAGTTTTTGGGGAGAAGATAAAGCGCTTTGAGTTCCGTCCAGAGCGCGTCGAACTGGCGAATCGTCTCCACCTGTGACGGTCCCCAGACGTAGTCGTAGATGGCGGTCTGCATTTTCTCCCAGTCGCAGTTTTCGGGGTTCCACGCCCACATGCCGAACATGACGACGCTGTATTCGCTTGACCAGCCGCCGCAAACCGCCCAGATGTTGACCCGGTCTGTATACTCAGCCGCGTCGCGAATCTTGTCGAATTCCGGATAGCCCCAGCCGGGGGTGATGGGCTGAAGGTTCATGTAGCTCGGGCGCCCGTCTTTGCGCTGCGTCGTGAGGATGGAGGAGGAGTGAATAAACCCGGCTTTCGGGTCTGGATAGCTCGTTTCGCAGAAGTTGTACCACCAGGCGGGCTTGCTTTTCAGCCCTATTTTTTGCGCCATATCGTTGTCCGCCTTGCAGGGAACGCGGGTGAAAATCCAGCTGGCTTCGTTGAACGCTTCGATTTTCGCCATCTGATGGTTGAGCGGCATGTCGATTTTTTGGTACTCTCGAACGCCGGGGGTGAACATGGCGTCCTGCCCGGTTTTCCCGACTTTTCTCATATACTCAGCAACATACTGAGCCAGCTTGACCGGGTTCTGCCCGCCGCCGGTGTCGTCCATGGAAATCCAGATTCCGTCACAGCCAAGGCGAAGCAGATCGTCAAACGTCTGCGTCAGTTTGGGATACTCGTTTTCTTTGATGTTGCACGACACGACCCCGTAAACGTACAGAGC
>CACXSS010000175.1 GCA_902770245.1 uncultured Planctomycetota bacterium
TTTGTTTTAGACGCGAGCTAACGCTCGCTTTAGAAAGCGAGAGCTTTGCTCTCGCACTCCGAAAGAGCTATCTCGCCAAAGCAATTACTACGTCCTCGTATCGGCAGAACTGAACTGTCACGCTGAGTGAGTTCTCTTTTCCAGTATACACGACTTTTTCTTTTGATAATTGCGACGCAGAGAAGTCAATCGTCAGACCAAACGGATTAAACGGGGCGGTTTGGGCTGGCAGAATCTCTGTAACGTCGCTGGCGAGTTCGTACCGCGCCGGGACGAACGGTTCAAGCGTCTGAATCGACAGGAGTTTATACGCTGCTTCCTTTGCCGCCCAAATCAGAGACGACAAAATCGGGCGGAATTCCGAATCGGCGTCGGCAAGAGAGTTCTTTTCTCGTTCCGTATAAAAGCCGCGCTCTACAACGGCGGCAACCGCGCCGACTTTGCACAAATCCACGCCGAGAGGGTTGTTACAGTCGATTCCCGCGGCAACAAATCCGTCTACGTGTGATATAGAGTACCAGTACGGCAGACGTTCTCCGTTTTTATCGATAACAAACGGCTGACATCCCTTGTCGTTCTCGTTTTTGGAGACGACCGTATAGTCTGAATAGACGAATTCTTCTGTTTTAGATGTAACAAGAACCTGTTCCGTCAGTTGCTTGATAAGAACGCGGCTGACGACCCAGTTTTGCCGAACCAGCGGGTGACGAAATTGCTGAATACACTCCTTTTCCGCCGAAGAGAGATATTCTTCCGGATGGTCGATTTCGTCAGGACGAACGATCAGAACAGCAGGAGAGTTGGGAATAGACATGGGAGAATTGAGGGAGTAGGGAATAGGGAGTAGGGAATAGTATAATTATTCGCCGAAGGCGAAACTCTATTCCCCATTCCCTATTCCCCATTCCCCAGAATTACGGTAACACCACAAACTCTATGCGCTTGTTCATGGCTTGTCCTTGCGCCGTCGACATGGAAACCATCGGCTGGGACGTTCCGCAGCCCATTATGCTCAGGCTTTCTTCGGGAATGGCGTTGGCGGCGATAATCGCGTCTGATACGGCGGACGCCTGGGCCACGGTGAGCTTTTGCGGCGTGTTGATCGCCGGGTCAGACGTCGAGACTTCCTGAATGGGCGTGGTATGTCCTTCGATTCGGAACTGACGCTGTCCGAAATTGGACGCCAGACGTTCGGCAATCGACACGACTTTTTTCTTTCCGTCCTCGGTCAGCGTAACCAGGTCGCTATCGAACAGGTCGTCAACCGGAACGCTGACGCGATAAAACAGTCCGTCGCGCCGCGCGTATGCGCCCTGAACGTCGTTGAAATCCACGATGGGAATAACCGTGTTATTGGGAACGATCGCGGTAGTTCCATTCGTTTTCAACGCGCCGGCGACGATGTTCAGCTTTTGCGCCTGTTCGCTGTTTTTGGCAATCAGTTCGCCGCGTTCCTTCTTAAGCTGAATGTTCTCCTGCGCCAGCGCCTTGTAGGATTCGTTCCCTCGTTTATTGGCTTCCTGCTGGCTGAGGAGTTCCTGTTTGGTCTGCGCCAGCTGAATGTTGATTTGCGAGTTCGACGCCTCCAATGCGTTGGTTCTCGCCTGGTACTGCTGAATCTGATTCCGCATCGCAGCCATCTCTGGCGGTTCTGCAGGCGGATTCTTTTTCCACGGCACGGACTGGCAGCCGACAGTCGTTACAATCATTAAAACGGCAAGTAATAGCGTAGTATTGTATTTCATGGCTTTGTTTGGGTGAGTAACCACTTTAACTTAATAATCTGTATAATCCACAGCATCGCTGCCATCAACGCCAGGCAGACCAGCAGGAGTAACAAAACTGTCGACGCGCCGAGCAGGAACATCGGCAGACAAAAATTCCAAATCAAATCAAAACACAGGAACCAAATTGCGGTTGTGAGGCACAAAAACGGTCCCAGGGGAACGTGACGCTGTCCGAAAAACAGCATGATTATTCCAACTATCAGCCCGGTAGCCGGCGAGAGGAAAAATATAACCGGTATCGCCTGCCAGCCGGTAAACGCGCCGATTGCCATCATGAGCGTAACGTCGCCAAAACCGATAGCTTCCATGCCCAGCGTCAGCCGCCCGACAATTCGCACCGCCCAAACCGCAACGCCGGCAAACGTCATGCCGAACAGCGAACTCAAAACAGCGTTTTGACGGTTAACGTCTGAACTGCACAGCGTCCAAATCGTCGCGCTTAATCCGACAACCGCGATTGCCAGCGTTACATACGTCATTCGTTCGCGAACCAGGCGGAGGAAGTACAATTCCAGCCGACGCCGGATTCTTCTCAACCGGATAGGACGGAACAAAAACGCAAAGGCAAAAAACGCCCAGCAGCCGCACGCCAGCAGGATTTTCGTTCCCAGTTCCCATTTAGGGGCGAGGTACGGAGCCGCAAACGTCAGCGGCGTAAACTTGTTTTCAATCGGAACGAGCGTATATTCTGTTACATCCAGCGGTTTATACAGTACAACGTGAACGAACAGGGCTTGCGTCGTCATCGCCAACGCAATTCCAGCAACGATTCCCGCCAGGGGAACGAGGTCGGGAATTATCTTCCGGCGAACGTCGCACAGGGACGCCGCCAGCAGGAGCGCTGACAGGACAAAAAATCCGATAAAATTCTGCAAACCCATTGGGCGGAACAGGTTCGCGTCCCAAAACGAGCGCAGCGTCGTCGTCCAGCCGTCAACTTCAAAATACTGTAACAGGTTGGCGACCCCGCCCCGATAAATAAACAGAGCGTAAACGCCCGTCAGCGCGGCGGCTATCAACGGCGTCCAGAAAAACGTTTCCATTTTTGCGGCGCGCCGAGCGGATTTGACGTAGTTTACCGGATCAGCGTCAATCGGAATGGAACGAGTTATCAGGTCGAACCAGATAGCAACGTATCGCGAATAGCGATTGACTGCCCACGCCATCGCCCAGCTGACCAGAAATATTATTGTCAACTGCGCCGACGCCGGACGGCTGAGAAACCATTCCGCCCAACCGGGTTTAATCTGCTCTAAAAACTCTGGTTCAAAACTCATTTCATCATAACCGAAAAACTTGTCTGCGGATTTTCTGTTAATCCTTTTCCAGACGTCCGAATTATAGGTTACGTTTTGAAAAAAGCGTCATTTTTTTCGAATTTTTTAATAAATATAAAAGTAGGTAATCTGCGGAATTAATTAGCTAAATTAGACAAGTATTGACAAAGGGAATTTTGGGGGTATAATGAGTACATAGTGCATAGTTCTTAGTGCATATGACGCAAGCGCTCCTCTCACTATGCACTACGCACTATGCACTATGCACTTCACACTATGCACAACCGCCTTTTTCCTGTCGTTCTGCTCGCTCTGTTCATCTGCGGATGCAATACGGAACAGTCGCCGCCGGTCAACGAAAACGAGATTCGGGTTGTGTCGCTTTCTCCTAATTATACTGAAATTGTCTATCGTTTGGGAGCGGAAAACCTGCTCGTCGGACGCTCTGACGCCTGCAATTACCCGCCGGAATCGCAGTCTGTCCCGATTGCCGGTCAGTACGCGTCCCCAAACTGGGAAAAGCTCTACACGCTGCGCCCGACAGTCGTTCTGTCTGCTGACTTCATCGACGACAGAATTCATAAGACGCTGCTGTCAAAAGGGATAGACGTCTATCGAAACGACCCGAAAACGTTCGACGACCTGTATGAAGCGATTCGTCAAACTGGAAAACGAGTTAAGAAAGAGGACGAGGCTGACGAGCTTATTCAAAATATACAGACGGAATTGGCGGATATTCAGGATTCGGTAGCCAAGAATACCCATAAGCCGCGGGTTCTGGTCGTCGTCTGGCATAATCCGATGTGTATCGTCGGCGGGAACACGTTCGTCGCTCAAGCGGTTCGCCTGGCTGGCGGCGTCAATCTTTCAGACGATTTAACCAAGCAGTACGTCAACGTCTCGCCGGAACGAATTGTAGAATACAGCCCTGATATTATCCTCTTTCCGCAGATGGAAGCTGGCGTAACCGCCGACGCGCTCTTGAATTACCCCGGTTTGGAATCCGTCCCGGCTATCAAAAACAAGCGGATTATAACAGAAATCCCCGGCGATATCATCCTCCGCCCCGGACCGCGTCTGGTTGAAGGCGTTAGAATGCTGGCGGAAATGCTGAGCGAGGAGGAATAGGGCGCGTTTCTTGTTTGTTTTTTAAGAACGCAGAGTACGCGGACTCCTCACAGAGAGCGCAGAAGCAAGCAGACATGTGTCATCTACGCCTGATTCTCAGGCTATGACACGATGTTCGATTGCGATTTTAAATATATATTTTAAATTATTAAACGGGCGGGAATCGTGGCGTAGCTAACGTAGTTAGCGTCGTCGCCACATTCCCAGCCCGTCTGCGTATTCTGCGAGTAGTCTGCGATCTCTGCGTTCTCTTTCCTTACTATTTGATTTCATGCACCCCTTTCCCTATAAAATCTTATGGTCAATCTTGACAAAAATTTTAAAAAGGGTAAAATACTGATCTATTTGTTGCGACAGGCTGCGAGGCGAGAGCGTCTTCTCTCGTCTCGGTAAAAGGGAACCCGGTGCAAGCCCGGGACGGACCCCGCCGCTGTAAGCGCATTCCAAATATAACGTTTGGAGCATTTGAGTCATTCAAATGGTCATTCCGAAAGTTGCAGTTTAACGCTGCCGATAAGTAGGGAGAAGACCGACTCAAACGCGCGTAAGTCAGAAGACCTAACCTGCCGTATTTGTTTGTTGTCCGCGTGGGATTCGGACTGGATTCAAAAGGAGACTGTTATGTCCTACAGAACTTTCTTTTTGCTGGTATTTCTTGTAAATACAGCCGCGTTTGCTCAGGCAAACGTCGTTACCTTCGAGCCGACGGATACGGATCCGGAGGTTACAATCTACAATCTGGATTCGGGAGACGTTCAGGTCGTCAACTTGAAATCGTATCTCTCTACAACTCCGGCAAACATGGTCTATTACGACCCGAGAACCATTTATCCAAACGCGTTAACCATGACCGGCATGGTTACGGGAAATCAAAACGCCATTTTGACGACCGACACGTACGCTTACGACTACGGGACGTATGTTTACAACGGCTGGTACGGCTGGTCTGTTTCCAAGCAGAACATGGCATGGAATCCCAACTGGTCTGCAGACGAAAAATCAGCCGCCGCATACGGTTACGGCACGTACGAACTGGCGGCAGCGCCGGGATTGGGCGTAGAT
This sequence comes from uncultured Planctomycetota bacterium, assembly GCA_902770245.1. Taxonomy (GTDB): domain Bacteria; phylum Planctomycetota; class Planctomycetia; order Pirellulales; family Thermoguttaceae; genus RUG11551. The sequence continues at coordinate 5,255 of CACXSS010000175.1, forward strand.
TCAGACGCTTACGCGGTTTGCTACGTTGACATTTACAACACCGCGGGATATTCCACGCTGGACTTCGCCACCCCGTCCGATCTGGAAAAGATTTTCGTTACCAATACAACTCTGGCGGCGGCTAATGTCGCGGTCGGAAATACGTTCGCAACGGCGTTTACCAACGAAGGCGATCACTTTACCCTTACCATCAAAGGGTTTACGCTTGACAGCGAATACAATCACGTCTACAGCCCGGACATGTCCGTTGACGTCCAGCTGGCGCTGTTTGAAAACGGCGAGTTAAACCTGCTGGATTCCTGGAAAGAGGTTGACCTGTCGTCGTTCGTCGGCATAGACGGTTTGGATTTCTACCTGGAAACCAGCGACGTCGGTCAGTACGGACCCAACACGCCGTATTATTTCGCCATCGACAGTCTGACGTTTGCTTCGGCTGCGCCGAGCGAATCCGGCGTTCCGGAACCGTCAACCTGGGCGCTGCTCGTTCTCGGAATGGCGGGTCTGACGGTCTACAGCCGCAGATTTTCTCTGAAAAAATAAAAATTCGGGGCGTTATCGGTAAAATCCGATTTATGTTGTATAATATAATAGACAGTCTATAGAAACGTTTTATAGACTGTCATTTCAGCATAGCTTAAACCGATATACAACATGCCCAAGACTTCCCTTAAACCGATGCCGCCCGCCATGATCTTGTGCGGCGGCAAAGGAACGCGACTCCGAGACGTTTCCGAAATCCTGCCTAAACCGATGGTTCCCATTGGAGAACAGCCGATTGTCTGGCATATTATGCGAACCTACGCTTCGTTCGGCGTGAATCGGTTTATTCTCTGCCTGGGCTATAAAAAAGAGGAATTCATCGACTACTTTCTCAATTTCCACGCTCACGCGACGGACATCACCATCCGGCTGGGCGATAAAGGGAAAGTTACGTATCATAACAACTATACGGAGGCGGACTGGGAAGTTACGCTGGCTCATACGGGAGAAGAAACCATGACCGGCGGGCGAGTCCGGATTGCAAGCCGACATCTCAAGGCAACGGACTCCGATTTCTTTCTCACCTACGGCGACGGCGTCAGCGACGTCAATATTGCCGAGCTGTACGCTTTTCATAAAAAGCAGAAGAAAGCGCTCACATTGACCGCGGTTCATCCGGAAGGACGATTTGGAGAACTTCGCGTTTCGCCGTCCGGGGATATTGACGGCTTTACCGAAAAGCCCGCTCGAACCGAGGGCGTTATCAACGGCGGATTTATGGTTCTCAAAAAGAAGTTTGTCGAACAGTACATCAGCCCGGATTATGACTGCTTTTTTGAACAGGAACCGCTTCGTCTGGCTGTGAAAGACAACCAATGCGCCGCTTTTGAACATCCCGGGTTCTGGCAGTGCATGGATACGCCGCGAGAATATCAGCTGCTCAACGATTTATGGAAATCCGGCAAAGCCCCGTGGACAAAATACTGGAAGTAACCTGCCATGTTCAACGACATTTATCAAAATCGACGCGTTTTTCTAACCGGCGACACCGGGTTCAAGGGATCGTGGCTTCGTCTTTGGCTGGAGTCCATGGGCGCGGACGTCTGCGGGTATTCCCTCGCTCCCAACACGCAGCCCAATCATTTTGAACTGCTGGGATATAAACGTAACAAATTCAACGACATCCTGGACGTCGATTCGCTTCAAAAGGCGTTTGCAGACTTCCAGCCGGAAATCGTGTTCCATCTGGCGGCTCAGCCGCTGGTTCGACTGTCGTATCAGCAGCCCGTCGAGACGTTTGCAACTAACCTGATGGGGACAGTCAACGTTTTGGAAGCGAGCCGACAGATGCCGTCCGTCAAGGCGATTGTTGCAATCACGACCGATAAATGTTACGAAAACAAAGAGCAAATCTGGGGCTATCGGGAATCCGACCCGATGGGCGGCTACGATCCCTACAGCGCGTCGAAGGGCTGCGCCGAACTGGCGATTTCCGCATGGCGGAGATCGTTCTTTTCCGCAGACGGTTCCCCATTGCTGGCAAGCGCCCGA
>CACXSS010000176.1 GCA_902770245.1 uncultured Planctomycetota bacterium
ATTAATAATGTTAAAAACTATCCTAATAGTCTATATACTAATTCTCCGAAATATTATTTTACTGCAACCCAGGATTTCCGCTGTCGGGAGCTGGGAATGTTGAGTTCCTGACGGTACTTGGCGACGGTTCGCCGGGCGATGTCAAAGCCTTGCTTTTGCAGCGTTTCTGCGATGGCGTCGTCCGACAGCGGCGAGGATTTGTTTTCCGCGTCGACCATCTCTTTGATTTTGGAACGGATAACCGCGTACGCAACGCCGTCGTCTGCCGTCTGACCGGTTCCGCCGAACGGTTCCGCATTGGAAACCGCCGCTGCCGACGCCGTCCCGCCGCCAAAGAGCTTTCGCAATTCGACAATCCCGCGCGGCGTCTGCATCCATTTGTCTTTGACGGCGCGGCTGACCGTCGAGACGTCTATATCGAGCTTGTCGGCAATCTGCTGCATAACAAGCGGACGGATGTACTCCGGCCCCTTGTCGAAGAAATCCTGCTGGTAGTCGACAACTGCCTGACTGACCGCCAGAATCGTCTGCTTTCGTTGCTCAATCGCCTCGATAAACCATTGAGCCGAGCCGATCTTGCTGCGAATGTACTCTTTTTCCTCTTTTGTCGCCTTGGGGCTGTTTTCCAGATTCCGATACAGCGAACTGACTCGCAGCCGCGGCGTTTCCGACTCGTCCAGCCGAACTTCGTACCCGCCGTCCTCTTTCGGGACGACAAACAAATCGGGAATAATCGGGTCGGCGCGGTCTTCCTGAAACTCCGCCCCGGGATTGGTCGTCAGCGTTCTCATGTGACGCAAAAGCGTCTGCAGCTGGGTCATGTCAATTCCCATCGCCTTGCAGATTTGCGGCAAACGGTTCTGCTCCAGGTCCAGCAAATGACGCCCAATTAGAACCTTTAACTGTTCAGCGTCTGGCGTATCGGGTTTAATCTGTAACAGCAGACATTCCCGCAAATCGCGCGCGCCGACGCCGGCTGGATCCATTTGCTGAATGACTTTCAGAGCGTCGTACGCTTTGTCGATTGACTTCTCGTCCAGTTCCGGAAAGAGCGTTTCCATGGTAAACGGAACTGTCTGCTCTTTGCCGTCGACAATGTCTTTATACGACCCGATAAACCCTCGTTCGTTCAGAGACGCAATAATTCTCTCGCAGCGATCCCGCTGTTCTGGCGACAAATCAAACCACGCCAACTGCGCCAATAAATGCTCTTTGAGCGTTTCCGACGGCGCCGCCAGATTCGCCATGAGGTTGTTGTAGCGTTCCGCCGCGTCCTCCGCATTGCCGGAAGACCATTCATACGGGGAGATGTCCTGATAGAAATCGTCCTCTGCCTGTGACGACGCATGAAAGTCGTCCGTCTCGTTGGCAGAGTCATCGGCGCCGCGAACGTCGCTTGTATTATCAGAGTCGTCGTCCTCGTCGTAATAGTCGTCGTCGGACATGTTGGCGTCTTCCAGCGCCGGGTTTTCCATGAGTTCCTGGTCGATGCGTTCCTGCAGCGCAAGAATCGGCAGCTGAAGCATTTCCATCGACGCGATGAGCCGTGGAGCCAGCTTTTGAGTCTGCCGTAATTCCTGACGCGGAGAAAACCGCATTCCCATACTCATTGCGGTTCCCCCTTTGCTATTCGACTATCCGACGTTCATTGAAGGCGTCGGAAAGAACTTCTCTGTTGGTAAACTCGACCATTGCGCCCAGGGCGATTCCCCGCGCCAGACGCGAGATTTTGACTTTTTTCCCGTTGAGCAGATTGACAATGTGTCCCGCCGTCGCGTCGCCTTCCACCGTTGGGTTGGTCGCCATGATCAACTCAACTTCCGGGTCGTTGGGGCTGGATTGCTTAATCAACCGTTCAACGCGCTGAATCAACGGAGCAATCGTCAAATCCTCCGGACCGGTTTTATCCAGCGGAGACAGCCGCCCCTGCAAGACGTGATACAAGCCGTGATAAACGCCCGTCTTTTCCAGCGCGATTAAATCCTGCGGCTGCTCGACAACGCAAATCTGCCGTTCATTTCGGCTTTTGTCCTGACAGATGGGACAGTAATCCTCCTCGGACAGGTTGTAACAGTTTTTGCATTGATGAACGTTGAGCTTGACGGCGCGAATTGCGTCGGACAGCGCCAGCGCCTCTTCCGTTTTGACGCGCAAAACGTAATACGCCAGACGCTCGGCGGACTTTCGCCCAATGCCGGGCAGTTTCGCAAACTCGTCTATAAGTCGAACTATCGGTTGAGCCAGTTCAGGCATGACAATATCAAATTAAAGGGATTATAAATTATCAATCGACAAGACCAACAGGACGAATCGAAAATTGTTACAATTCGTCCTGATAGTTCTCGTCTTTCATTTTTACTACTGGTTGAGCCGCTGAATATTCATGCCCGTTCTGAAGTTGAACGGATACTGCTGAATATCGGTTCCGCCCGCCGTTCTGGCTTCAATAATCAAAGTGTATTGAGATCCCAGAGGCTTATGAGGCAGAATCGGCGTTACCAGCGTCGCCATCTGCATTGCGCCATTCGGCTGAGCCGGAACCCACGCGCCGCCAGGCTGACCTTCCATGTATACGCGATATTCCAGGTTGCCAGCAGAGCCTGCGCCTGTTGCGGTTAAGGTCATCGTGAACCCTTCTGGAGTCGTGTTCGGGTCGCCGGTCTGTTCAACGCTCAGGAAGCGCTGTCCGGAAACGCTGACTTTGGCGAATCCAGCGGAACGTCCGTTCACCATCGCCTGAACCTGAGTTGAACCCATCGATCGAGCGATAAACCGGGACGGATCCGTTGGGTCTGGAGCCAGAATGCTGGGGTCGTCTGCCGTGAAGGTTGCCGGAGCCGGGAACGCCTGTCCGGTCTTCGGGTCAATCGAACTGACGGTAAACGACGGCGTCGACTGACCGATTTGCAGAACAACGTCCGGCGGGGTAATCGTGTAGTTCGGCGGAGTCGAAACGTCTACGTGAACGTAAGCAACGCGACCGTCGTTCATGCCGTTTGGATCGACGGTTTCCACCTTGACCTGAGCGGCGCCGGGCTGCAAGCCGGTAATCGTGTTGGTATTGGGATCGACCTGAATGACGCCGTTGGTGTCAATCGCGCTGATTCTGTAGGAAACGTCGAACGGCAGCAAGCCGCTGTCGGGAACAATCTGAACGGCGTCGAGCGTTTTGGACTCTCCTTGAATCAGACTCATCTGCTGCGGCTGAACGACCAGCGCGCCGGTGTTGTCGGTCATGCCGCCGACCTGAACCGCCAGCGGAGAAATCGTTCCCAGAGTTCCCAGCGTGGCTTCCGCCTGACCGTTGCCCAGCGTCTTGCCGACGAGCAGTTTTCCGCCGCCGGTTGCCGGAGTCCAGTCAGCGTTCTTCGGAGTCGTCAGCTGCAAGGCGGGATCCGCCGTTACATCGCGTCCCAAAGAGCCGTCAGAGTAGTATTCATAAACCTGAACCGGCTGCGACGCGCCAACGCCGGCGATTCGAACCATGTCAGGCATGAACTTCAAGCCGATAAGTTCGCCGCCTCGGACGACGCCAACTTCGTTGACCAGGTCCAGACCGTTGTTGACCAACACGCCGTGTTCGTCAATATATTCTCCGATTGCCAAGCGGTTGCCGTCGGCTCCGACGATGTACTCGCCTTCAACGATGTCAACCAGAGCCGGAGCGTCGCCAACGTACGTTGAACCGTATCCAACGCCGCCGGTTTCGATGTTGTTAATCACGCCGCCGTTGACTCCCGGAGGAACGACGGTAACAGAGGCGTCCGTCTTCAGCGCGCCGAGTTCCGCAACGGCAACCGTGCGGCCTTCAGAAACGCCCAGTACAGCGCAGTCTTTCGACGCTGCCGCGACCTTCGGATCGGCGGTGTAGAATCGCAGTCCGTCGGCTTCCGTTACAACGTGGAGACGTCCGCCGCGCATTGCCGTTACCTGGAATCGCATCGATTCGCCAACCGCGATTGTCGGGGCGGGCGGGTCGATGGTCAGGTTTTCAAACGGATCGTTGGTAACCGTTACCGGGACAGCCGCCGACGCCGTCTTGTACGCGACGTTGACGTTTGCCTGACCTTCCTGAGCCGCGGAAACCGTGCGAATTCCCTGCATTATAGCCGCCGGGGAGTCCGTCGTTACCTTCAAGTCCGCCTGAGCGAACATCGGGTACAGACCCGCCGCCGACTTGCCCTGAATGAACAGGTTGCGCGTATCGCCAACGGACATCTGAAGCGCCGCCGGTTCAACGACAATTTCGGTAATCGGATTGTTATCTACTGTCAGTTCACAATTGCCGCGAACTTTCTTAACCATCATTTCAGGAAGCGTGGCAGAAATCGTGGACGTACCGGGCTGCAAGCCGCAAACCTGGAATCCGCGAACTTCGGCAGACGTCTTGTTTTGTGACATAAACACGGCAGAAGCCGTTCTGTCGAGCTTCAGACCGCTGGGCGTTACAACGTAAACTCGCGGTTCGAGAGCCTGACCAACGGAAATGGTCGCCGCCGCCGGTTCGATGAGAATCTCGCCGTTTTCCTGAATGTCCTTGAGTTCTTCAGCCGTCAAGCCCTTGACAATAGCGGTGATGGTCGCCTTCTTGTCGCCCATGAGGAACGTTACAACCGAGATGCCCGGCGCCTTGCCGACAATGGCGTTCATAGCCGCGTTGTATTCAACGCAAGCCGGGTTGCCGGAAACGACCGTGCACATCTTGCTGAAGTCCGTATTGCCGCGAACGATGGCGACGTCCTTGCCCAAAACGCGGGATTCGCCAACGCGCATGTTGACAACCGATTCGACCGGACCGAACTGTTCCTGAATGGTTGCTACAACTTCGACAACCGCCGGCGAGCTGGTAACGTTGTTAATCGTCGCGGTTACGTTCGCCTTGCCGACTTCTTTGCCCAGCGCCTTGTTTGCCTGCATTGTCGCAACGTTCGGGTCTGAAGACGCCCAGGTCAGAGCCGGGAACGAGGTAATCAAACCAACGGACTTTCCGTTCTTGAACCCTTCCGCTTCAAACGTCGCCATTTCGCCATTGTTGGTCAGCAGACGAATTTCCTTGTCCGGAATGAGTTTCATCGAGTCGATATCGAGTTCTTCAACAACGTTGACTTTAATCTTTTCGTCGGATTCAACGCCCATGTACTCGGCAGTATACGTTGCGCTGCCGGGCGCCAAAGCTTCAATCGCGCCGTTGTTGGGAGTAGAGCTCTTCTTGTCGCCGGTGGCGTAGAACGTCGCCTTGGCGGTTACGAGCTTGGTTCTCTTGCCGAACTTGGCAATAACGCGGAAGTCGGTAAACTTCGCGCCGACCGGAACGTTGACTTCGTCTCCCTGATCGCACAGCAGCTGAACCGACGTCGGCTGACCCGGCTCCGCTTCGCGCTTCATGCCTTCCGCATACAGGTCGCACGTCTGAGCGTACCAGCGAACGGAACGGTTTCCAACCTTCGCTTCCATCCAGTGGAGATAATTCGGTTTGAGGGCTTTCAAAACCGGAGCCGTCCATTCGACGAATTCCGATTCAAAGTTCGGTCCCCATTGAACGTTGGTCGCCATTTCTTCTCTGTCGCCCTTCTTCAAGACGATGGCGTACCCTTGCGAAGAATCAACCGGAACGAAGATTCCCGGCGGGTATCGTTTGACGAATATTTCCACCTCAGGATCGTTCGGATCGAGAGTTGACTTGTCGGCTGTCAGGGTCAGCGACGCGGCTTTGCCGGCGTATCGCGCCTGAATTGTATACGCGCCGGCGGCGTTGTCGGGGAAGATAACTTCCGGACGCGTTCCCACTCCTGGCGGATTCCAGTACACGCCAGACGGAACGTCCCATGCGATTGCCGACGGTTCAACTTCCTTGAATTCCGAGTCGCCCGAAAGCAGTTCTTCCACCGCCAGAGCAACCGCCGAACCCGGAGCCGGGTTGGTTGTTACGTACTGCGGAACAATCTTGATTTCAGCCGGAACTGCCGCTTCCGCAACTTCAACCGTGCATTCTGCAGAGCCTCTGACGTACGGAATGTAGGAAGCCGCCATCTTGAACGGTTCCGCAGACGACTGCCCGAACAGAACCGGCGCCTGCCAGTAGACGGCGTCTGGACGTTCAATCTTGTACTGAGCGCCCGTCGTCATTTCGACAGACGTAATTGTATCGTCTTCTCCGAGTTTGGCGTCAAGGAAGAGCTTGTTTTCAACCGCCTGATCGACAGCCAGCTTGACAGAATCCTTTTCCCAGCGAAGCGTCGCGTCGCGTCCGGCAACGACCGACAAATCGACAGCCGCCGGTTTGTCCGCCGCGATATGCTTCGCCGACAACGCCGCTTTACCCGGCAGAATCGCCATGTAAACGTCTGACTTGGGATTGTTCGGCTTGAGAATCTTGTCGTCGGAGGACTTGTATTCCGCAATGTCCGGAACGAGTTCAACGTCGCCCAATGTCGGCGAGTAGCCGGTGAGAATCGCTCTGCCGGATTCGCCCTGAATGCGAATGTTGCGGTCGACGTCCAGTTTCAACGTAACGTCGGCGCGTTCGTCGGTGGTTAGTTCAACTCGGTTTGAAGTTGAGCCATAATACGAACCCCAAATGGCAATCGGACCGACGCCCGGCTTGAGAGCCATGGCTTTTCCGCCCTTGAACGCGAAGCCTTCCGCTTCGGTCGGCTCGTTCTGCCACGCGATTCTGGTATACGGAACCCGGGCGACAACGCCGTCGCCATAGGTTGCCCAGCCGTCAAACGACATGCACAAGCCCAGCGGCAGTTTGACCTGTCCTTCCGGGGTAATCTTCAATCTTTGAGGAGCGGGAATAACCGACACCGGCGCGTTGGCGGTGATGCCTCGATAGTTCATCACCAACGGCTGAGCCGAGGCGGATTCGTAACCCTTGACCATTAGTCGGTTGTCAACTTCCGCAAACTTGGTAGACGGTTTTGTATCGACTGTAACGCGTTCTGGAGCCAGGGAGAAATAAGTCCCGTTTGCGCTCAACGCCAAAATCTTGGCGGGAACGGCGTGGTCGACAGGAACGGCAATTTCCGGCGGGAAGGCTGCGATTGACGCGACTTTGCCTTCCAGAACCGTAACTTTAACCGTCTTTTCCTCTCCGCCCGCCTTGACGACGACGTCTGCGGAACCGGTTGAACGGCCGATAAGACGTCCCTGATCGTCAATGCCGACGACTTTGAGATTTCGGCTGACAACTTTCACCAGCGAACCGCTGGCGCCGCTAATCGACAACGGCAGCAGTTCGTCTACGTGCATGGAAAGTTCCGTCGGCGAAACGCGCATAATCGCGCCCTTGTACTGAGCCGCCTGCGGCGGGTCAATCGACCAGTCCAGCTGGCTGGACCCCGTCATGTCGACGGTCTTTCCGGACGCCGTTTGAGCGGTAACGGAAACCTTGCCGTCCATGCCCAGCGGGATGTTTTGCGGCGAGACGGAAACCTTGAGGCTCTGGAACGCTTCCGGTGTAACAGTAACTTCTGCCGAGGCGTCTATATACTGGTCTTTCGCGCTGGCGCGATATTGGCAAACTACAGTCGACGACCCTTCAGACAACCCTTCGACAAAGCCGTTATAATGATAGATTGTATTGTCATTCTTGGACTTCCAGACGCACGCCTGTGACAAGTCAGCGGACGTTCCGTCTTCGTATTCGCCAATCACTTTGAACTGAACCGTAGACCCGACAGCCAACTCCGCCTTTTCCGGTTCAATGCGAACTTTCGACGGCATAACCGGCGGCACGACTTCGACGTCAATCGTCTTTTTGCGTCGGGCGGCAAAGAACGTAACCTGAGTTTTGCCCGGGCTTTGAGCGAACGCCGTCAAACCGTCTGTGAAGTACATAACACGCGTATCGGCAACCTGGGTTTGCGCCTCCGACGAGACGTCGCCCGCCAGAATCAACCCGAGATTAAACATGCCCGGCTTGGCGACTTTGAAGTCAACCGTTGCGCCGACAGGCACAATGACCGGCTTGGGCGTAACTTTCAAAGCAAAGAGCGTATTAAACAGCATCCAGCCCAAAAGCAGCAATAGCAGCAGCAAAAGAATCGTCCGTTTAGCGCGGCGCTTCATGGCGTCCATGCGCTTTTTACGAGTCCAGGGCATCGCCTGGCAGCCCGGGCAGCGTTTGGGCGTATTGGGTCGCTGAATATACAACTGCATACATTCCGGGTCGTCACAGATAATCGGCTTGCCGATTTCTTCATCGGAACGCTGATAGCCGTACGCCCAAACCAGACGCACGTTGTCGTTGGCGTCTTTGTACTTGAAGAAAAATGCAAGACGTCCGGGATAGTCCGGCGTATCGATAATTTCGTTGAAAAGCGACTTGACCAGACGCAGCATCATGTCTTCCGCGCCGGAATACGCCTTTGCCGAGTTGAGCCGTTCGCGAATCTGCTCTACCTGACCCGCCAGCGGTCCTTCCAAATCGCCTTCGTCAACCAGCTGAACGGTTGCCTCTTCCAGACGCCCTCCCTGTTCGTCTCGAACGTAAAAATTGACGGAATGTCCATCTTCCTGCCATTCCGGCTCAGCAATAAGACCGCCAAGCCATTTAAACATGATTTTATCGTTGGCTCCGGCTGTATCCAAAAGTGGAACGCCCGGCTCGATTGCTATCGGACGAAAGTCAACGGCGTCTTCCGCCAAATCTACGCGAACAAATCTGGTTGCCATTTTATATTATTGATTACAGGGGTTTAGGAATAAATGATTCGAAATTATTGAAGAGCTTTGCGCCAATTGCTAATTCCGTGGGTTAAAACCCACGGCTACTGATATTGAACTGCTACGCAGTTCTAGCGGAAGCGCTTCGCGTAATTACTAATTACAAATTACTAATTACTAATTGCTAAAACTCACGCATTTTAATTTTAACCTCAATATTAATATTTTACAATACCCCCCCGAAAATTTTTCGATTTCTTTACAAAATTTTCGTAAAAATTGAAAAAGGGGGCTTGATAATAAAAATAGATAAATTATACTAGTTATATCGATTGGGTAATTCTCCTTGTAGTTGAAAGAGATTTTAACTGCACCCGAAAGATATATTCGGCTGTTAAAATAGCGTGTGGACAGTCGATATTTTAAGCCTGCGGCGAGTAATGTTGAAGTGGTTCTCGATATTACCGACGCAGGTTTTTTTCTGGTTCATCCGACAAGTTGGCGCCTGAGAGCTAAAAAGCTGGGCTTTTTGCCCGCCAAAAATCGAATGATTCATAAACGATTATTGATTTATCAATGAACCAATCCGTTAAATCCGTGTACGGACTGACCTCATAAACGCCAGACGCCAGCTTACCGGAAGAGCCAAAAACTTCTTTGCGTTCTATGCGTTCTTTGCGGCTTAAAATTCTTCGGCG
>CACXSS010000177.1 GCA_902770245.1 uncultured Planctomycetota bacterium
AAGATATATGCACAAGACGTTAGGGTTGGTTATTTGAGCCCTAACTATTATGGCGTTATGTTGGAAAAGAATAAAAGTGCTCATATCCTACTTCCTTCTATACCGGGAACAATATCCAGGGCGGCGTTGCAATGCACAACGGGATTCTGTTTGTTTCAAACAACAATCAGTTGGTCAGTTTTTCTGGCGGTTTAACTCTCGACAACGCCGTTTTTATGGCGTATGGCAACTGCGATTTCGGTTTAAAGATTCCCCAAAACGCCTTTGGCGGACTGCGCGCCAGCGGCGGTGCGATTAACTATTCCGGAGGCATTAGCGGCGCCGGGGATTTGGTAATCGTTACGGAAAACAACAACGTCGTTAATCTTTCCGGAACCAATACGTATTCCGGCGTAACGTCTATCGGAACCGTTCAGGGCGGAAATAATTTGCATTCGATTCTTAATCTTAATGCTGACAACACGCTGCCGTCAACAACCGTTGTAGAAATCGGCAGATCGCAAAACCCCAACTATTCATACACAGGCGCATCAACCGCAAGACTTAACCTCAACGGCACAACTCAAACGATTGCCGGCTTGTATGGCGGAGGCGTTGCCGCGATTACCAACGGCGCCGTAGCCGTTTCCAATTTGACGATTAACCTTGCCGACGACGCAAATCTTGAATATTCCGGCACAATTGCAGGAAACAGCGCAACCAATTTAACCAACTTAACCATTAACGGCGCAGGGAATCAAACGCTTGCCGGCAACGTTACCAACGCCAGCATTACCAAAAACGGAACGGGCGCTTTAACCTTGTCAGGCGGAACGGTTACTCTTTCCAGCCTTGCCGTTACCGACGGTTCGTTTGCTCTCGGCTCCAATACTGCGATGACCGTCCGCGGCAAACTGTCGTTAAATTCGTCAACGCTGGACTTAAACGGCTCCAGTTTGACGTATACGTCCAACGTTGCTTCGGATTTCAACAACGTTAATATTACCAATACAAATACAGACAAGCAGTCCATTTTGTCCTTTGTACCAGCGTCTAATTTAACTGCCGCGCAAACGTTCGATAAAAAGGTTTCCGGCAATACGCGCATCGTTGTTAAATTGCCGCAAAACCAGGAAAACAACAGCCGATTCGTTCTGTCCGGTACAAACGATCATACTGGCGGTTTGTATATCGAACAGGGAACCGTTCGCGTTGACAATCTCGCTTCCCTTGGAACTAACAAAGTGATTGACATGAAGCACAGCAGCCTCATGACCAATCAGACGTTTGAAGGGTATACGATTAATCTGGTTGGAGATGCCAGCAAGGGCGAGCGCGGCGCGATTCGTCTTTCTGGCGGAAACAGTAATTTTGACGCCTATATTACCGGCGCTGGTTCTTTGGAAATCGTCTACGACGGCGCGGTAACTTTGACCAATACAGCAAACGACTATCAAGGCAAAACCTACATCGGCAACTTCCAATGGAGAGCTTCTTCATCCAGCGGCAACACTTCTGGAGCGGCTACGCTCAACCTGGGAGCCAGCGAAGTCCTGCCCAACACAACGGAAGTCGTACTCGGCAAGAACGCCGAAGGCAACGGTACAACCGGAGCGATAACGTTCGATTTAAAGGGATTCAATGAAACCGTAGCTGGCATTTCCGGTCAATCCGCAAGCGCTACTATCACCTCGTCCACTCCAGCAACGCTAACTTTGATTGGCAACGGCGATTACTCGTATTCCGGCAAAGTTACTGGTTCCGCTACAGTTGACAAGAAGGGAACGGGTACGCTGACGATGACTGGGAACAACACAGGTTCGTTGGTTGTCAGCGAAGGAACGCTGGTTCTTTCCGGCGACAACACCGGCGCGCAAAGCATTACCGTCAAAGACAGCGGCGTTTTGGTTCCAAAGATGGAGGCGTCTATGGCGACTACCGTCAACTTGCAAACGACCGCCTTTTCATATCCAGACAATAAATTTGTGAAGAATACCGATTTTGTCATTTCAGAAAGCGGTACGGTTATTTCAGTTCCTATGGCAGGAGCGCCGTCTGGAACGTACGCCAGACAATTGTTTACCGGTACGAGTAAGGATTACCAGTCCTTTTTCACCAATCCGGAATACATTTCCAATATGGATAAAATCGCCAATACGGCTTACAATCCAAACGATACCGCGACGTATTTCACAGCCGACATTTGGGGCAGTACGACAGGCGACCAAAACAACACCAACCTGATGATTACCAATGTCGTCAATACGACGGATTCGCCCATTACGCTGGACTTTGCGTATCAGTTCCACAACAGCGCTTATTTGGCAATTACCGATTCCAAAGCTAACAGAACAGTTGTCATGGACTGGAAAGACACCGCCTCTCATACAATTGATGGTACTGCATATAACTATGCGGAGAATACCGGTACATATACCTTTGAACCGGGCGAAACCTATACGATTGAAGCGCGAATATTCCGATTTAACAGAACCATCGGAGCTAACGGCGGCGGACTGAACGGATTTGGCGGAACGCTTGTCGGTTTTGGCGCCAAGGTCAGCGGAACGGACGGCGAATACCTGCCACTCAATTACGACGGCGACAACTGGACGTTCTCCGACGGCAGCTTTATCAATTCTACAAGCGTCAACTATAACGCTAAAAGCACGACAATCAATTCCGGCGCTACGCTTGAATTCAATACGCAAAACAACGACTTTAACGTAACCTCGCCCTTTAACGGCGCAGGAACGTTAATCGTCAATCCGGAAGAAGGATTTACTCACACGTACTCCGGCAACATTGGCGGATCGCTCTCTCTGGTTAAATACGGCAACGGCGTTTTGGTTCTCAATCATGCCAATGACATGTCAGGAACCGTTAACATTCAAGCGGGAGAAGTCGTTTACGCTCAGGCAGGCGCTATGAATCTTGTTTCAGGCGTAACAATTGCTCAAGACGCTCAATTGACCGTCAATCTGCCCGCATCCGACGGAGCTGCCGGAGTTAGCGGCGTTGTTCAAAACAACGGGACAATCACCGTTACTAACGGTCGTTTGAGAACGTGGGGCGTTTCCGGAGAAGGAACCATTGTCATGGACGGCGGTACGCTGATGAACCTCGGCAGTACCGTCGACGGAACCAATTACGCAGAAACAATTATCGACAACGCGATTGTTATAGAAGAAGGCAAGACGGGAACGTTCAACGTTGGTTGGGCGAAAAACACTTATCCAGATTCTAAACTTCAGCTTAATGGAACTCTTTCCGGCGCTGGAGATTTTATCCTTCAAACCAATGCGGACGCGCCTACGGCGTTGTCTCAAATTGCCCCGTTAGTTCCTAATTTCTCGTCTTCTGACTTTACCGGAAACGTTATTGCCAACAGCGGCTACAATATGCTCGTCATGGGCAAGGAAAACGCTTTCGGAGAATCCGTCGGAACGCTGCAGGATAACGGCTGGGTTGATATGAACGGCTACAATCAAACCTTTGCCGGTTTGACGGGAACGGGAAATCTGATTAACAGAGGCGCTGCCGATGCGACGTTTACGCTTAACGTTCCAGAGGGAGAAACCTCTAAATTCGAAGGCGTCGTTTACGGTATTGCCGACCAGTCGGACGGCAAGTCTTATCAAAACATCTCCTTTGTCAAATCTGGAGCGGGAACGGCTCAGTTTGACGCTGGCGCTAACGAACTGTCCGTGAAAGAATTCCTTGTCGCCGACGGTCGTCTGGACGTTAAAGAATACCTTACCGGGGACGTGCTTGTTAACGGAGGCGTATTCTCTCCGGGCAACTCCGTTGGAACGCTTAACGTTACGGGAAACGTTTCCGTTGTTGACGGCAAGGCGTTATTTGAATTCGATTCATATAACGATAACAAATTTGACGTATTAAACATTCTTGGCGAAGGCAATTCGTTCTCTGCCGGCGACGGCATGATCGAATTATATTTTGGCGACGAAGGCCCAGATGCATGGGCTGTTGACGGCGCGGAATATCAGCTCGTTTCCGACGAAGGGTTCACAGCGGGAACTTACGATTCCTGGCTGTCGAATTACACGAACTTGTTTGGATTGACAGGCAAAGCAGACGGTCTTTATCTGGTTGCGCTTGCTTCTCCAGAACCGGGGTCTGGCGTTCCGGAACCGTCGACCTGGGCGCTGATGGCGCTAGGCGTTATCGTGTTATTCCTGCGGAAGCGAGTTAGGAGTTAGGAGGGAGGAGTGAGGAGTTGGCGCTTCGCGATCCTCAATAGATGTGTGATATTTTTAGAAGCGAGAGGTCTGCGAAGCGGAACTCTCGCTTTTTCTTTTACCAAAAATCTCCGTTCAGCCCGAATCGCGCAGCGTCAATTGCTAATTGCTAATTGTAAATTGCTAATTCTTTCCATCTATCTGCTCTGGACAATCGATGAACTTTATGGTAAAATATACCATATAATAAGAAAAGGGCGAATTGTTGTGATGTTCGTCAGTTTGGTAATTGTTCATCTTTGGGGCGAATAGCCCTGGTCTGATCATGGCAAAACGTGATTACATACCCATAGCCGACGCGCGTCCTCCGTTTTACGTTGGGGTCGATCTCGGCGGTACGAATACGAAAATCGGTCTTGTTGACGACTGCGGACATCCGTTGTCGTGGGGGGAAACGCCTACGTGTTCCAACGCGGGACCGGAAGACGTCGTAGAACGAATCAGCGACGCGATTCATAAACTCATCGCCAACGCGGGGCTGAAGCCGTCGGAGATCGCCCGAGTCGGTTTGGGTGCGCCGGGCATTCTCGATTTCGCCGCCGGCAAGATGGTCAATCCAACCAACTTCCCCGGCTGGAACGGGTTCCCGATTCGCGACGCGTTGGCGAAACAGTCCGGCTTGCCGGTTTCGTTTGTCAACGACGCCTCTGCCGCCGCCTACGGCGAGTTCTGGGTCGGTTCCGGACGTCTGTTCCATTCGATGGTTATGCTCACGCTGGGCACCGGCGTCGGCTGCGGAATTATCGTCGGCGATTTGATTATCGAGGGCGAAAACGGGCACGGAACCGAGTGCGGACACATTCTCATCGATTCCTCTGAAAACGCCCGAAAATGCTCTTGCGGACAGCTGGGGCATCTGGAAGCGTACGCCTCCGCCACGGCAGTAATTCAGCGAACGAAAGACGTCCTCAAAACGAACGAGCCGACCACGCTCAGAAAACGCGTTCGCGCCGGCGATGAGGTTACTCCGCTGCTGGTCGCTCAAGAGGCGGAAAAGGGCGACGCTGTCGCTATGAGAATTGTTATGGACACCGCTCGATACGTCGCGTTGGGGCTGATTTCCCTCATGCACACGATTGATCCCAGCGGGATTCTTATCGGCGGAAGCATGACGTTTCAGCTGGAAAATTCGACCTTGGGCGAACAGTTCATCCAACGAATTCGAGAAGAGGTCTGCTGCAGAACGTTCCCGACTCTGGCGGAAAACACGGTTATTGAATTCGCCTCGCTCGGGTCGGACGCCGGGTATCTCGGCGCCGCTGGTATCGCTCGACTGGAATACCAGAGACGCAAAGGTCCGTCCGCCACGCGTCAGGCGATGCGAAAATCCCGGGACTTGGTTGGATAGAAGGCAAGAGGTAGTAGGGGGGGTAGATTCAACTCCTCACTCCTCACTCCTAATTCCTAACTCAATACACCTTATTTTCAAACGAAGATGATCATAACAATAGATGGTCCTGCCGGGACAGGAAAAAGCACAGTCGCCAAACGGCTGGCAAAGGATTTAGGGTTTACCTATTTGGATACCGGGGCGATGTATCGCGCCTGCGCCTTATGGGGATTCAAACAGGGCGTATGCTGGGACAATCCGGACGAGCTGACGGACGCCGTCAAACGCATTCCTCTGCGGATGGAAAACGACTGCGGCAGCCAGAAGATTTATCTGGGCGAGGAAGACGTTACCGATCAGGTTCGCACTCCCGAGGTTACAGCGATTACCAAATACGCCGCCAACAACCCGGACGTTCGCGCGCTGATGGTTGCGCTGCAGCAGGATTTTGGAAACCGCCAGAACCTTGTAACAGAAGGACGCGATCAGGGAACGGTTGTCTTTCCCCGCGCCGAGCTGAAAATTTACCTTCTCGCCCGGGCGGAAACCCGCGCCCAGCGCCGATTCAAGGAACTTCAGGAAAAAGGCGAATCGGCGGACTTCCAAAGCGTTTTAGAATCCATTTTGGAACGCGACCGACTAGACGAATCCCGCGCCGTCGGTCCGCTCAAACCAGCCCCGGACGCCATTTTCGTTCATACCGACGACCTGAACGTTGAACAGGTGGTCGAGAAGATTAAGTCCCTTATGAATAAGTAGTGCATAGTGCTTAGTACTTAGTGCTTAGGGCGCAAAGCGCTCCTCTTACTATGCACTAGGCACTAAGCACTAGGCGCTCTATTACCAATTCCCCATTAACCATGCCAATACCAGAAACAGTACGCTTTGAAGGCGGCATTGACGGTCGCCTGTTTATGATAGATCAGACGCTCCTTCCGCAGGAGTTTACGGAAATACTCTGCCCGACGGTCGAAGTCGTCTGGGAAGCGATTAAAAAACTTCGCGTTCGCGGCGCGCCCGCTATTGGGATTGCCGCCGGATTCGGCGTTGTGGTTGGCGTTCAGCCGGCGATGGATAAATCGCGCGAGGAATTCGACGCTCGTCTGGCGGAAGTAATCGACTATCTGGCGACCAGCCGCCCAACGGCGGTCAATCTGTTTTGGGCGTTAGACAGGCTGAAGAAAGTCGGTCAGTGCGCCGGGGCTGACGAGTCGCCTCGCGACGTTGCTGAAAAGCTGCTGGCGGAGGCGTTCCAGATTCAGTCTGACGATCGGGCGATCTGCCGCGCTATTGGGAAATACGGTTCCGCGCTCATTCAGGACGGCTGGGGCGTTCATACGCACTGCAACGCCGGCGGGCTGGCAACGGCAGACTTCGGCACAGCGCTGGGCGTCTGCTTTGCCTGCGCCGAGGAAGGGAAAAAGATTCACGTGTACGCGGACGAAACCCGACCTCTGCTTCAGGGCGCGCGCCTGACGACCTGGGAACTGATGCAGCGGGGAATTCCCGTTACGCTTATCTGTGACAACATGGCGGCGCAGGTTATGAGAGAAGGACGCGTTCAAGCCGCCGTCGTCGGCGCTGACAGAATCGCCGCCAATGGAGACGCCGCCAACAAAATCGGGACGTATCAGCTGGCGATTGTCGCTAAAGAACACGGCGTGCCGTTCTACGTTGCC
>CACXSS010000178.1 GCA_902770245.1 uncultured Planctomycetota bacterium
GGAACAAAAACGACAGGTGGAATTTGTACAGTTCCATCCGAGCTACGACTATACAGATTTTGTCGAAGGACTGCGTCCCATAGAGAATGATGGTACAATAGTCTTTAAACTGCAGGACGGCATTTTCAAAAAGTTTGTTGATGACGCTAGAGAGAATTATGAGGATGCTCATAAATCGGTGGAAGAATACAATAAAGAATCTTCTATAGAGAAATCCATGGATGAATTCTTCTCAAGTATTGAGATTGGCGTTGACATATTCAAAACTGTCAAAGATAAAGAGTTTACAATTCAAAAGATTGATTTTGATGACAATCGTATCATCGTATCGAATCAGAATAATGAGAAAACCGAAAAGATTACGCTGAAAATAGAAAGACTAAAAAAAATCCTTGAATCCGGTAAAGATTTCACAATGGTCAATCAGGTTTCAGAATTCTTAATGTCTACTTACAACTTGGGAAGACATAGACAGGAAGACTCTTATTACTTTGTTCTTTTCCAAAAGATTAAAGAGATTATGAATAAAAATGGAGTCTTTTCTACAACAAATGTGAAACCGACTGAGAAAAAATATGTCTTCATTATTGACGAGATCAACCGCGGCGAGATTTCCAAAATCTTCGGGGAACTGTTCTTTGCCATTGATCCGGGTTACAGAGGTAAAAAAGGCGAGGTTTCGACGCAATATGCGAACATGCATGAAGATAAGAACGAGAAGTTTTATATCCCGAAGAATGTGTATATTATCGGCACAATGAACGACATCGACCGCTCTGTGGACAGCTTCGATTATGCGATGCGAAGGCGATTTCGCTTTATTGAGCTAAAGACGGGCGACGAGAAACGGTTGAAGATGCTTGATTCTTTGGGTGATTATAAAGATGAAGCCCGCAAACGTATGACTGCTCTGAATGAGAAAATCGCTAAAGTTAAAGATCTAAACGAGAATTATCAGATCGGTCCAGCGTACTTCCTGAAACTGAAGGATTTGAACTTTGACTTTAACCTGCTTTGGACGGATTATCTGCAGCCGCTTCTTCATGATTATATTCAAGGGATGCATAATGACAAAGTCATTATGACTCAGTTTAAAAATGCGTATGATAATAAGAAGCCGAACGAGGACAGCGCCAATGAAGCAGCGAAAGATTAAGACGCCGCAAAAGATTAATGACAATTCGCTAGAGATAGAGGATAACTCGCCATATAACAAAGAAGACCTCTCGGAGATTAAGAATCTTAGAGACAAGATTGTTAATAAAACTCTGGGAACGTTAGCGAATGAGGATGTATTGGTTTTCCCAGAGTTTGTCAAAGACGCCAAAGATCTCACGAAGGATCAAATGATTCTTCAGAGAGTTAATGACTTGTGTCGTTCCGGTAATGTAATGGGATTTATCGGGCTTGGGGATGAGCGCTTAATTATCAAATCGCGTTTTAGCAAAGAGGGTAAAGACTTCTTCTTTCAGTATCTTCTTGAACGGATATTGGATATTCCAAACATTGTGGATTTGAATACAGACGCTGATCAGAGTAACTTGCTGTTCAATTTTCTGCTGTTTGTGTTTCCTTGGTACTTGAAAGAATCGATACGAAAAGGTCTTTTTAAAAAGTATGTCCGTAACAGATACAACGATGGGAATGTGAAAGGAACAATTGATATTGCAAGACATATTAAACTCAACACGCCTTTCACCGGTCGCATCGCCTACAGTCAGCGAGAGTTTTCATACGACAACTATCTTATGGAGCTGGTTCGGCATACAATAGAGTATATCAAAGGAAAACCATACGGGAATACCATTCTCTTCAAAGTTAAGGATGAGGCGAAACTTGTTGTAGAGGCAACGCCCCGCTATAAACGTCAAGACCGGCAAAAGATTATAGAGGCAAATAAAAAGAACGTTCTCCGCCATGCGTATTTTCGCGAGTACATTGCCCTTCAGCGGCTGTGCCTTTTGATACTTCAACACCAAAAGCATCAGATTGGATCTGGTCCCCGACAAATATACGGGATTCTGTTTGACGGAGCCTGGCTGTGGGAGGAATACGTCAATTCCCTCATACAAGACAAGTTCTACCATCCGAGGAATAAAGGCGGAACCGGCGCTCAGCGTTTGTTTACAAATAATGTCGGATTGATCTATCCGGACTTTATAAGCGTGAATAGCGAAACGAGAATAATCGCTGACGCAAAATATAAGCCTATTGATAACATCGGGAACAAGGACTATTTGCAAGTCCTGGCTTATATGTTCCGGTTCGACGCAAAAACAGGATATTATCTGTATCCCGAATCAGAGGGAACGACGAAAGATCCGGAACTTCGGATGAATAGGGGGTCGACTTTCGAGAGAAACGTTACAGCGCGAGACGATATTCGCGTTATAAAGCATGGTCTGAAAATTCCGACGAACGCTGAGAATTACGAGTCGTTTGTAACTCAGATGGCGGAAAGCGAGAGAAAATTCCAAGAGGGAATTGTGGGGGTGTCTTCTTCCGTGGGGTAACGGCTAGAAACATTAAACCGTTACGCGGTTGTAGAGGTTGACAAAATCAATGTGGTATCGATCTTCCAGCGTTTCGGTTCGCCTTCGGCGAACTGCGTAATTCCGCTCGCTACGCTCGCTTCATTACCGCCTTCCATTTCTTTGCGAACTTCGCGGACTTTGCGTGAGATTTCTTTTGCGGCAGGGGACTGCCGCGATCCGGACTCATCCGTGTGCGTATGCGGTTCAAAGCGTAACTACGTTCGCTTCGCTCTCTCCGTTACCGCCTTCCATTTCTTTGCGCTCTTTGCGTTCTTTGCGGCTTAAAAATTTTGCAAGAAGCGCAATTAACCAATCGGTGAAAATCCGTCTAATCCGTTAAATCCGTGAACGGACGGACTTGCAAAAAACGTAAGCGAATAATGAGCGTCCGCTTGCGTCAATTGCTAATTGCTAATTGACAATTGCTAATTCTCGTAGAAGCAGTCCGGTTCCGTTTCCAGCGGGTCGCCGGTAACGGCAAAGGCGCGGGCGCGGCTGCCGCCGCATTGGAATCGGTACTTGCACTCTCCGCATTTGCCCTTGTAGTTGTCCGGGTTGTGAAGCGCGACAAACGTCGGGTGGTTTTGATAGACGTCTATAACGGAATCGTTCGGGAATCGACCGCAGCACAGCGGCAGGAACCCGGCGGGATAGATCTCGCCGTTGTGACCGATAAACATGATACCCCGACCGTCTGTTACACCCAGCGGGGCGGCGTACGCCTTGCCGCGTCCGCCATGTCCGGCTTTGGGCGGCGCCAGCGGGTTGTCGCCCTGTTCTAAAACGAATCGTCGATAATGCGGGGCTTCCGTCGTCTTGACCCCGTAGGGCATCGTCAGGCTGTATTTATGCAGTTTGTCGAACGCGACTCTGTACTGATCCGGCGTCAGGCGCGGTTCTTCCGTTCCGCGTCCAACGGGAACCAGAAAGAACACCGACCACATGGCAATCTGTTTGTCTTTGAGCAGTTGGGCGATTTGATCCAGCTGACCGAAGTTGCGCTGACACAAACTCGTATTGACCTGGACCGGCAGATTGAGTTCTTTGGCGTACGAGAGCATGGCTTGCGTCTTCTCGAACGAGCCTTCCCAGCCGCGAAAGGCGTCGTGCATGGGCGCGTCCGCACCATCGAGACTGATTCCAATCGCATGAACCCCCGCCTGTTTCGCTCTTTTGAACGCGTCGTAAGTTGCCAGCGGCGTTGCAGACGGCGTCAGCGCGGCGGTTATATCCAGACTTCGCGCCAGCTCGATGAGTTCAAAAATATCCGCTCGCTTGAGCGGGTCGCCGCCGGTAAAGCAGATGTTCGGCTTGCGGGGGAACTGCGCCGCCTGACGAATCAGAGCCAGCGACTGCTCGTGCGTCAGCTCGTCCGGGTGCGGGTCGTGCTGCGCCTCCGCCCGGCAGTGCTTGCAAACCAGGTCGCACGCGCGAGTCGTTTCGTAATAAAACATCAACGGGTTGATGGAGAAATCTTCTGCTGTGTATGGAGTGTGTAACATCGTTGGTTAGGGGTTAGGGAATGGGGAATAGGGAATAGGGAATGGGGAAAAACTATTCCCTACTCCCTATTTCCTACTCCCTACTTGCTCAGCCAAACGTCGCGCGCTTCTTTCCAGCGCTGGGCTTGGACTTTGAACGTTTCTGGAGGGATACGGTCTTTTTGCTCTTTGAGTTTCAGACCTAAATCGACCATCCATTTTTGGAAATACTGAACGGATTGACGATTGACGTACGGTTTACCGTCAAACTCGACGTAAAACGGGGCGGAGATGGCGCAGCGGTACGTGTCGGGCGATTCCGTTACAACGCGGACGAGAAACCAGCCGCTGTCCTCGAAATCGACGGACGGCAGCTTGTTGACCGCGTCCTTTTGGGCGTCGTCCATGCGGTACGTTTTGTACACCTCTCCGTTTTTGATAATCTCAATATAGTCTATCTGCTCGCGGGTTGCCAGCGTCAAGTTGAGTTCCAAAGACAGCAGCGCGTGTTTGCCGTTGTACTCCGTTTTCCCTTTGAAAACGTGCCCGGGCGGGAACCCGTTGACCGTCGGCGTGATGAGCGGTCCGTTTGTAACAACCGCTTGTCCTTTTTTCAGACACGACCAAAAGTCCGGAACCGACCATTGGGAATCCAGCTTGACGTAAACGCGATTGTATCCCAGCGGGTTTTTCGATTTCCCCGACCCCGACCCGGCTGTCGGCGGGATTTTATACCCGCAGTTGAGCAGATGGAAGTAAATGCTCTGTTTCCATCTGACCTGGTCTTTGAGGTTTGGATACAACTCGCGGTCGTAGGGGCGTCCCTGGTCCGGGACGTCCATGTACGTCCGCCCGACGCAGGCGTCGAGAATTTCGACGGAATCAATCAACCCCATCGCGACGAGAATCGGCAAATCGTCCATGGCGATATTGGCGCAGTCAATCCAGGCGTCTGGATACTGCTGTTTAATGGACTGCAAATAGCCAACGGCGTCCGCCCGTTTGGATTTATCGTCTTGAGACAAAATCGGAGCGGGCAGATTGAAAATATTGACGCAGCAGCCGGAAACCTCGTACCGACCCGCCATCGGGTAGATGTAACAGCCCCGTCCGGCGGACGAAATCAGAGGGCGCGGCAGGGCGTTATTTTCCCAGTAATTCTTACCGGAATTGTCCCATGTTACAATCGGGACGAAATCCAGCCCCTCCGCCCGGAACAGAACCGGCGTTTCCAAAACAGATCGCCAGTTGTCCAGATCGGCGCACGCCCAGCCCTCTTCCCGCATCCGACCGACGCGCTGCAGGGAAACCGTCTGAGCGTCCGTCCCGTTGCGAGGCATGTCCAATCGCCCCTTGCGAGTTGTGTACTCCGGGCTGGACTCAATCTCGAATTCATAGTATCCCGTAGGCAGCTTGAGGTCAAGACGACCGGAATCGATAGTGTTGTGATCCGTCCAGAACGGAAGCCCCGGCAAACGCCGCCCTGTTCCCTTCGGCGTTTTGAGGTATAGTCGAAACGGAATCGGCTTGCCCGTCTCCTGATCAACGACCGTCAGGTTAATCGTCCCGGACTCCGCCCCAAAGGCGCCCGACGCGGATATGATCAACAGCGCCGCCGCGACAGCATAAAGTATATTCTTCATGGCTAATTCTTGCTTGTTTAAGGTTTATATTATTATACCAGCGATGGGATAAAGTGAAATAGTGAACGTATGTATATTATAATATCATTCTCTCCCTCTTTTGAATTGTAATTTTTGGTTATTTCTGTAAATATTTGGTCAAAACGAGTTTTCTTTGTTGAAAAGGCAAAAATACGTGATATAATATAAACGAAGTAAAATAGAAAAGTTTTGGAATCAATACCTTTTTCAAATATATGAACAAACCCATGAATAAACCTTTTGTATTGTTTTCCCGCTTTTTTGCGGCTTTGGTTGTTATCGCGTTTGCGGCGTCTGCTCTGGCGGACGTTGTTTACGTTCCGTTTGTCAAGGTGGACGTGAACGGGTACGATAATAGCAATGGCAAGAATCCTTCTGGAACCCTTCCGGGCTATAATACAATGAACTTTGCTAACGCTACGCTTACCAACACGGTTACTGTTAGTCCAGACGTTTCCGTAAAAGTCGACCGCGTATCCACAACTAAAAACAGAGATCGCGAATCTTCCAAGGGCGATGGGTTGACAAACGACTTTATCTTTGAACAGAATACTTCTCAGCCAATTACGGTTACTCTTAACGGCTTGACCGTTGGAAAAGAGTACTCGCTTAAGATTTATTCTCAAGACATTACTGCTAATAACGGTACGCATGGAACATGGAATATAACGCAGGGCGAAACGACAGAACAAATTGGCGTTCAGCCAAACACAACCGGCGCCGATAGCTACAAAACGACAGATTCTGCTACGTATTTGGCGTACACGTTTACCGCCAGCGCCAATACGGCTGTTCTGACGGGTCTTGCAACAGACCGCTTTGTCTTCCTCAACGGCATTGAACTTTCTGAAGCGTATGACCCGGCGTCGGGATACACCTATTTTGACGTCAACTCCAATCAGAAAGACGGGACACAAACTCGAATCATTTCGCCGCGCGCGACAGAGCTTTTTGTTGATAATGATAACACGTCTACCTCCGCTACAGCAACGGCGCCGTCGGGAATTAAGATAACGGTAACGTCAGAAGCCGTTCTCAATTCCAGAACGAGAAAAATCGAGAACTCGGCAGTAGACATGAACTTGTACAACGACTTTCTCTTTTCCGGCGCTAAAAAGCCATTTACGGTAACGCTGGATAATTTGTCTGCTGATACGATTTATCGCATGACAGTTCATTCGGTTGACCCTGATAGCGATCAGTCCGCTGGTCGCTGGACAATGACCAACAACGACGGCGACGTTCTGTTTGTTAAGAGTCATACTTTAACGTTTAGCAACGCCTCAACCTGGGCGTTCAGTCAAAGTTTTAAACCGGGTACAACCAGCGTATCGATGATTGCGGAACTTAACGGTAAAGTCTATACAATGTTCAACGGTTTGGAATTGCAGACGATTTCCCAGGATACCGCAGATTATACGTGGGGCGCCGGAAGAGCGGCGTGGTTAGCCGATGGTAAATGGCTGAAAAAAGACGGTACGACTGGAACGCCGGGCGTTGGCGATATTTGCTATGTTACCAGCGCTGACACAACGGGTATGGATACTAATTACTGGCCGTTTAATTATGAAAAGCGACGCCACAGCTAACGACCTCATTTTTGATGGCGGCTATCTTCATCAAGGAGAGCAAAAGAAAACCTTTGCGCTTAACGGGAATTTGCTTGTTGCCAGCAATTCGACTATTGACATTGACGACGGAGAAGCGCGAACGTTGAAAATCAATTCCATTATAACGGGAACGGGAAATCTGAACATCCTCGGCAACGGCGTTTCCAACGCAGTAGTTGAACTGAACAATTCAAACTCTTTAAACTATCACGGAAAATTTATCCTCAACAATGTCAACCTGAAATTGACAGGGACTAACGCCTGTGTTGGAACTGGCGATTTGGATATTCCGTCCACGTCTCAGCTGACGCTTAATGGACCAAATGCTGGTTTGCACTACGTTAGCAGCTTAACTGGTTCAGGACCGATTTCTGTAACGGCAACAAGCCGTTTCGACCTGGCGTCCAGTGAAGCGCAGACGTACAGCGGTACTATTAGCATTGCTGCGAATCAGTCGCTTCATGTCGGATATACAACGTCCTCTGCGGACTGCTCGTCAGACGTCAACCTTCCCAACGCGACGGTCTCTTTGGCGTCCGGGTCGAATTTAGGACTGATTCATCAAAGCGCCAGCTCGATTGTTTCCAACCTCGTTATTGGAACGCTCAACGGCGTTGCAGGATCAATCGTTCGCTCGTCTGGATATGTAAATGCCAATGGCTCCAAATACGCAACACTGACAGTTGGCAAAGGCGATTTTGCCGGCGTTATCGGAGGTTCAAATACCTCACATAATAAAATGAGTCTGGTTAAAAATACCGATGGAACGCTGACGCTGTCAGGAATTAATACGTATATCGGCGGAACTGACATTCAGGCAGGAACAATCGTTCTGACTGGCGATGGAACGCTGGGTTCGGGATCTATAACCATCGGCGAAAACGGAACGCTGGAATTTAACGTTGCAGAGGGATCAACAAGAAAAATGACAATCAGTTCCCCGATTACCGGTTCAGGCAAAATTACCAAGACTGGAGCTGGCGTTCTTCAGCTGTACACGGCAGCCGAAGGACTTGTTGACGCTGCCAGTTTTGTCGTTTCCTCCGGACGTCTCGATATGAAAGAGTTCTTTAAGGGAACGTTGGAAATTGGAAGCGACGCTGAATTTTCGCCCGGCAACTCGGTCGGGACGCTGAACGTAGACGGCGCGTTCAAGGCGGACGCTTTTTCAACTCTGATTTTTGAACAGGACGCCAGCGGCATGGATTCCCTTTCTGCCAGTTCGTTTGTAATTGACCCCAACGCTGAAATTCAATTGGATATAACAGCGCTTATTCCAGGCGCGACGTACGATGTTATCGTCAATACGTCAGCCGACGGCTTTACGACCGAGCAGGGTTCGGAATCGTTCTGGACTAATCTTTTAGCAGACGGACTTCCGTATTATTTGAATCTGTCCGTTGTCGACAATCATATCGTCAGAATGCAGATTGACGCCAACGCCGTTCCGGAACCGTCCACGTGGGCGCTGCTGGTTCTTGGCGTTGTCGTTTTATTCTTGCGTAAACGAAGTTAGAAGTGAGGAGTTAGGAGTGAGGAATGAACAGCGCTTTGCGTAACTCCTCACTCCTAATTCCTAACTCCCTCGCCGCCCGCCTCTATTGACAAATTTTCTTTACGCTGTATTCTATATATATCAATATAACTATGCCTTTACTCCCCCCCGCGTGCAATCATGATTCTTACAGGCAGACAAATTCAGCAGAAAGTTCAGACGGGCGAGATCGAGATTTCGCCCTTTGACCCGACTCACGTCAATCCGAACAGTTACGACTTGACGCTTCACAACCAGATGCTCACGTACGAACTGGAATCCAACGACGGCGTTCTGGACATGAAAAAGCCCAACATCGCTCATCGGCTGGAAATCCCGGAACACGGCTTGGTTTTGCAGCCCAACCGCTTGTATTTGGGCAGAACGGTGGAGTTCACCAAAACGATGAACCACGTTCCGATGATTGAAGGGCGTTCGAGCATCGGACGGCTGGGCTTGTTCGTTCACGTAACGGCGGGGTTCGGCGACGTCGGCTTTGCGGGATTCTGGACGCTGGAAATTTTCGCCGTTCAGCCGATTCGCATCTATCCCGGCGTGAGAATCTGCCAGATTTTTTACCATCAAATTGACGGCGACTTCGACCTGTACAAAAGCAAGTACCAAAACAACAGCGACATTCAGCCCAGCATGCTTTATAAAGACTGGCAGTAACCGCCATGACCG
>CACXSS010000179.1 GCA_902770245.1 uncultured Planctomycetota bacterium
TTATTGGCTTTTGCGGCTTGCTGGATGTAGTCCGTCATGAACCGAATCGGCGTTGCCAAGACGATTAAATCTGAGTCCTCAACGCACGTTTCCAGCGACGTTGCCGCCATCGAGATCGCCCGGACGCGTTCGGCGTCGCGCAGTTCCTTTTCGCTGACGTCCCAGCCGATAACGTAGTTTGCCGCGCCGCGGGTGAGGGCGGTTTTTCCCACCGATGCGCCCATAAGTCCAACGCCAATAATCGAGATTTGATTGAAGATTGCCATATTGCTGAATTGGGGTTATTGTCGAAGTTGCCCGGGGAACCCTCCCTGGGATAAAGCGTACATGAAAATCCCGGCGGAAACGCCGATGTTGAGCGAATCGACGCCTGCGCTCATGGGAATGGTTACCAGATCGTCACATAGGGAAATGAACTCGTCGCTCAGACCGGCGTACTCGTTCCCGAAGGCGAGAATCGTCTTTTCAGACCAAACGAACTGGTTGAGGTTGGTTGCATTTGGACGCAAGACCGTCCCGACGAGTTTGAAGCCGAACTCGGACTTGAGTTTTTGAATCGGCTCGACGATGTCGCTGCAGCGTCCCCACGGGAGCTTTAACGTTGCCGCCATGCTGGTGCGAAGCGCGCGGCGGCTGAGCGGGTCGCAGGAACGCGTACTGAGCAGGATTCCGTCCATGCCCAGCGCGGCGGAGGAGCGGAAGACGGTTCCCAGATTGTCCGGCTTGACGCATTCCGGCAGACAAACCAGACGCCTAAACGCGGGATTGAACAGCGCCGATGCGTCCGATTCCTGTTCTCGAACGCCAACAGCCATCAGCCCCATCGAGAAATCGTAGCCGACAATCGACTTCATCAGAGCCGTTGACGACGTATAAACCGGGACGTCCTGCCGATTGCACTGCGCCGCGATCCTGTTCCATAACGGCAGCCGGGACTCGTCTGCAAAAACAGACGCCATCGCGTACCGGCTTTGCGCCAGACGTTCTACCACCAGTTCCCCTTCCGCAACAAACAGACTTTCCCCCCGCAGCGTCCGCTCTTTGAGGTTGGCGTACGGCGCGATTCGTTCGTCGGTCAGGTCGAAAACGGGAACGGGTTCCATGGGATAACAAAGCCGCTAGCTATTAGCTGCTAGCTGTTAGCTTGGAAGTTTGAAACTCTCAGTTTTTATTGAGTAACGTTGGCGCTGGTAAAAAAGCTAGTAGCTAGCAGCTAGGGGCTAGAAGCTTTTTTACTCGGCAGAGTCGATTAGCTGAGAAACGTAATCAATCGTCAGTTCGTCAAAGGACTGGATTTTTCTGTCCGCTTTGGCAAGTGAGGCGTACTGACAGTCTGGCTTGAAAATCGCCACGCGGCGCATGCCGGCTCGAAACGCCGCTTCAATGCCGGAATCGGAATCTTCAAAGACGCAGCACTGTTTGGGTTCCATTCCCAGCTTTTGCGCCGCTTTGAGGAAAATTTCCGGGGCTGGCTTGCCGACTGTTACTTCGTTACAGGAAACTGTCGCGTCGAAAATATCCGTTCGTCCCATAATCGCGTTGATTTTATCGACAACCATCTCGATGTTTTCTTTCGGACCGCTGGAACCAATCGCGATTTTGAATCCCGCGTCCTTTAATCGTGACAGAAAACTCTCCACGCCCGGCATGAGAATGAAGTTCTCTCGAAAAATAACGCGATAGAGTTCCTCTTTGCGGTCTTCGAGAGCTTTCATTTGCTCGTCCGTAAACATCGGCGAGCCGTCGGGATTGTAATAGCTTCCGTTGCGGCGCCAGAACAGTTCAACAATCGACTTGAACGGACGTCCAAAGGAATTGTTGTACATGCTTCGCGTATAGACAATGTCGTTTTCTTTGGCAATCTCTTGCCACGACAGCCAGTGAGCTTCAAAAGAATCGACAAGGGTTCCGTCCATGTCGAAAATAGCGGCGTAGGTCATAAGGCAGGGAATCAGGAAGTAAAAGCTGTTTTTGTCGGACTATTAACAACGCAGTCAGGAAAGAGATATTCCTGACTGCAAAACGATTATTCGTATGGTTGAAAACGCAGACCTCAAATTACAGGTCTTTGATAGAAACGGGCTTGCCGTCCGCGGACAATATCAATTTGTCCCACAAAGACAGACTGGTTGCGTTATTGATGTTGTTTATGGCTTCCGAAACAGTTGTAGAGTTTTTGTCAATCGTGTCCGCAATCCAGTGAGCGCTTCCGTCGGCAAAGACGACGTTTACGCCGCCGGCGTGTTGGCTGCGGAACGTTGCCTGAATGTTGCCTGAACCAGTGCGGCAAAGCATTTTCATTTTCTTTTGCATGTCTGCGGTAATGGTGGAAGCAGGACATTTTTGAACCTGGTCGCCGCCGCCGGTCGTATTGGCGTTGGGGCCAACGTCGTTGCCGAGAATAAACCCGCAGCCGGCAACCGCGCTAGCGCCGGCGCCGCCCAGCGCCCAAACGCCGCGCGTGTCGTCCAGCGTAACGCCGGAACGAATTTCACCCGCTAAAATCGTGTTGGAGGCGCCGTCTTGAATGTCTCCAGAACGGATGGAGAATCGGTATCCCATCACGCCGCAGATTTTGTTGCTTGCCCACCACTGACGCATGCTGGTTTTAGGGAACGTTGCCAAACCAGCGTTGGCGGCGTAACAGCCGCGGCTCCACATGTTGCCGGAACCGTCTTTATATTCAACGTCGACGTAGGGATCAGACGGACAGCGATAGGACGAAATAACTGACCGGCGAAGCGTTGCCATCGGCGTAATGCCGGATTTTCCGGACGATGCGGTGGTAAGATTCTCTCCGACAGATCCGGTAGGTTTATATTTGAGCAGGTCGTTGAATTCGTCGTACATGCCCATGTTGTCCATTTGCGGCAGAATCAGAATCAGCCAGTTGGCGCGCTGATTGTTATGCATGGGCGCAACCTGTTCTGAATTGAGGTTGCCCGTGGTTGTAACAGGCGTTGAGGCAGGTGGAAAATACTTGTTAATCGCCTCGTAGTTTATACACGCCAAGCCAATGTTTTTGAGGTTGTTTGAACACTGCATTCTGCGAGCGGTTGCTCTGGCGCCGTTGACCGCCGGAAGAATCAACCCCATCAAAATGCCGATAATCGAAATTACAACCAGCAGTTCAACCAGCGTAAAACCGCGGTTGAATCGTTTTAAGTTCTGAAAAAATGCAAAATGTTTCATGAGAACTCTCTCTATACCGCAAAGACGATTTTGCCTGGAATCGTCTTTGCCAAAAAAGGATTAAAAATCTGCGTTATTAATGGATTTACCGTCTGACGACAGGTTGATGCAGTCCCAGACGGAAAATTCGGTATTGTTTCTAATGTTTGCTTCGTTTTCTCCAAACGAACTCCTCGTTTGAATATTGTCGGAAATAAAATGGACGCTGTTGTCGGCGAAAGCTGTCATGACGCCGCCCTGGTGCATACTTCTGGTAGTTGCCTGACGGTTTGTAGATCCGCCGCAAGGCATTTTTAAGCGAAGCCGCTCTGTTGAATTAAGTCCCCATGCGTCAGAGCAATCAAAAATATCGTCAGACCCTGCATGAAGGAAATTAGGTCCGTTGTCGTCGCCGCAAATGTATCCGTTACGGCATGTAGCGCTGGAACCGGCGCCGCCCATCGCCCAAGTGCCTCGAGGATCTTTGGCTGTAAGTCCTGAACGAAGCTCTGCCAATAAAATCGTGTTTGAAGCTCCGTCTGTAATTTCTCCCGCGCTGAGCGTGTGCCGAGGTCCCATAACTCCGCGAGCGCCGGGGTTTGTCCACCAAGTGTCATGTCCGAGATAGTCTGCCAGGGTCAGCCCCATATTGGCGCCGTAGTTGCCGCGCCCCCATTTATTATTGGCGCTGTCTGTATAGGGAATTTTATTGTTGGCATCGGTCGGGCATTTCATAACGGGAAGTTCAATAACCCGCAAATCTTTAAAATCCGTATCGCCAATAGCGCGGGAATTGGCGTGGTTGGCGTTGTTTTCTTCAAATTTTTCAACGAAACTGTTGAACAGGGACGTTTGTTCGATAAACGGCAAAATCATAATCACCCAGTTGTGACGCTGGTTACTCGGCGTTGGCATTACGCCGTTGCCGTTGCAGCGTTCTACCCACGCGCCGGTTTGAGTGCAGGCGCACGGCAAAGCCTTCCAGGATTGGTCGTAGTTCAAACAGGCAAGAGCCAACTGACGAATATTGTTGGAACAGCTGGCTCGGTTTGCCGATTCCCGAGCGGCGTTGACCGCTGGCATGAGCATGCCAATCAGAACGCCAATAATGGAAATGACAACCAACAGTTCTACCAGCGTAAAACCGGAACTGCGCCGTGATGAACTGCAGCGATAATTATGAGTGGATACGTTCATGACAGTATGAAAAAGTAAGGCTAAGTGATAAAATGCTGTTTATTGAAGTGAATCCGCGTCGATGGGCTGACCGTCGGAACACAAAATCAGTTTGTCCCAAACGCCCAACTGAACGTTGCTTTCTATAGCGCTGGGAGCTGTTGCGCTAATAACAGTTCCCAGAGAAACGGTGTCGGGAATAAATCTGGCGCCGCCGTCGGCAAAAGCAACGTTGACTCCGCCAGGGTGAGAACTGCGATTGGTTGCCTGAATGTTGGAGTTGGTTCCGTCTGAGCAAGGCAAGCCGATACGAGTTCGTTCTTTGGCGTCCATTCCCAACAACCCCTGGGAGCAGTTGAAAATGCTGTCGCCTTTGTTTGTAGTGGGATCCGTCGCGTTGGGACCGTAGGCTTCTCCGCCAATAAAACCATTTTTCGCGGTTGCGCTTGGACCGGCTCCACCCATTGCCCAGGTTCCACGAGGGTCTGACGAGGTAATGCCAGCGCGAATTTCTCCAATGAGAATTGTGTTTGAAGCGCCGTCTTTAATGTCGGTAATGCGGACGCTCATTCTCGGTCCCATAACGCCCTTGGCGTTTGGTTTGCTCCACCAGGTAATGTTGCCCATGTTGTCTGCCTGACCGGTTCCTATATTGGCGCCATAGTTTCCGCGTCCCCAGGCGTTGCCAGAACTGTCCAGGAATGGCGTGCGATTTAGACGGTCAGTCGGGCAGAGCAACGAACTGATTTCTCGCGAACGAATTTCCGCCATGGACGGCTGACCGGAAATTGTCGAGAATGAGTCGCCAATACTTTTGGATGTATTGTTGCTGTCTTTCATATACTTCGAAATCTCTTCAAACAGAGGCGCCTGATCGAGGTTTGGAAGGATGTGAATAATCCAGTTTTCCCTTTGATTGGTTGGCGTCATAGGGGCAACGTTGGTATTTTTATTGGGAACCGTTCCAGACGGCGTACATGCGGGCGGCAGAATTTCGTGAATCTGTTCGTATCCAAGCGTTGCCAAAGCAAGCTGTTTGAGATTGTTGCGGCACTGCATTCCCCGAGACGCCTCTCGGGCGGAGTTGACTGCCGGCAGAAGCATGCCGATAATCATTCCAATAATGGTGATTACAACCAGCAGTTCAACCAGCGTAAAACCGACATGACGATTAAAAGCTCTGAATTTCATAATTATTAGGGTTATTAAGTTGCGAGTTGCGAGTTGCGAGTTGCGAGAAAAAATATTCTCGGCGCTTGCGCTTCCGCTAGAACCGCTTTAGCGGTTCAATGTCAATAGCCGTGGGTTTTAACCCACGGAGCGAGTTGCGAGTAGCGAGTTGCGAGATTAAGTTGGGAAAGAGACGCTTTATGTCTATTTCCTAATTTTAAGTTATCCCAACTTGCGCTAATTATAAATCTTGCATGGAAAAAGTCTTTCCGTCTTTGGACAGAAGCATACAGTCCCAAATCGTGAATTTGGTTTCAGTCTGTGATCCGGTGAATTCGCCAATGTCAGGATCAACCGATCTGCCGATATCGATTTCGTTGGAAATCCAGTGAACGCTCCCGTCAGCAAATGCCGCGTTAATTCCGCCGGAGTGCATGCTGCGGCTTGTGGCGCGAATATTGGAACTGCCAGTGCATGGCATTCCGAGTCGAGCGGCTTCTGTGTTATTAATTCCGATACTGCTGCAAAACTGAACCGAGTCTGAAGTGGGGTTTGAGTTGTTTGGTCCTGCCGCTTCACCGCCGTATGAGCCGTTTCCAGAAGTAGCGCTTGGTCCTGCGCCGCCCAAAGCCCACGTTCCGCGGCTGTCCATATTATTTAATCCGGAACGAAGCTCTGAAAGCAAAATCGTATTGGATGCGCCGTCAGAAATCTGTTCCGGCGTCAGGGAGAATCTTGGTCCCATCACGCCGCAAAAAGCCGATTTTTGCCAGTTGCTCATGTTGCCCATTTCCGTTGAGGGACGCAAACCAATATTTGCGCCGTAGTTGATTCTGCCCCAGTTATAACCGGAGGAGTCGGTAAACATGGTTCGGTTGTTTCTGTCTGACGGGCAGAGGAAAGAATTAATTTCCCGGGCGCGCAATTCGTCCATTTTGGCGTACGGCGATTTGCCGGACTTGGGCGTAAAACCGTTGTTTGAAAGTGGCAATGTCTGGTCGCCGTTTGCCATCAAGTCGTAAATTTCATCGTACATCGACCCCTGATCCAACATTGGGAGAGTCAGAATAACCCAGTTTTCTCGCTGGTTGTCGTAAACCGGCGCCGTCATGTCCTGATACAAGTTTGTTGACTTGGTTGCAGGAACCATGGCAGGGGGAAAACTCTCGTGCTTTTCCGAGTAAGCAATGCACGCCAGGCTGAGCTGATGAGCGTTGTTATTGCACTGCAGGCGTCGAGCGGATTCTCTCGCCGAGTTAACTGCCGGCAGCAAAAGCCCCATCAAAATGCCAATAATCGTAATAACGACGAGCAATTCAACCAACGTAAACGCTGAAAAGGACTTTACGCTGTAACGTCCAGAATTTAAAACTATGTTTTTCATGAGGTAAAAATCTTTTGAAAAAGTTATTTGAGTGAATACCCATTTCATATTCTATATTTTACACTATCCGGGCGAAATAATCAATAGACCCCCTAAAGATTTTCGAGAAAAAATTTAAAAAACATACTTTTTGAGAAAATAGGAAAGATTCTGGGGAACGGACGTTGTTTGCGATTATCAGTATTATGTTTTTTAGGCGAGTAAAACCCGCCCTCCGTAAATTTTTCCGCCCCCTATTGCAAAGAAGTCTAATTGTTGTTAGAATTAGAGTATTGTACAGAAATACGGCGCCGATATGTCAGAACCATTCGT
>CACXSS010000180.1 GCA_902770245.1 uncultured Planctomycetota bacterium
ATCCACTTTGGCTGGCGCTTGTCAATTTCTCTTTTGTATATATAATTCTAAATGTATTTTATATGCGGTAATTAATTAACATTTTCAATGTCAAAAAACCAGTATTAGTTTTATAGTTGTTTTAACAACACCTTCCTTCCCTTATTTACCTTCCCTTAAATCATGACTGCGTATCAGAAATGCATTCTCTGCGGAGAAACCCACGATATTTCCGAAGTGTTGACTTCCTGCCCGTCCTGCGGCGGATTGCTGGACGTTGAGTACGAATGGGATAAACTGCCCGTGCCGAAAAGCCTCAAGGAATTCGAGAAGAAATGGAGCGAGCGTTCCGTTCCGACGTCGTTCAGCGGCGTCTGGCGGTTCCATGAACTGCTCCCGTTCGTCCCGAAAGACAAATGCAAGACGATTGGGGAAGGGCAAACGGTTCTTCAGCAGGCTGACAAAGTCGCGCCGTACGTCGGCATGAACGCCGGGAATCTGTACTTGCAGTACGAAGGGCTCAACCCGTCCGGGAGTTTCAAAGACAACGGCATGACGGCGGCGTTGACTCATGCGAATCTGGTCGGCGCCAAACGAGCCGCGTGCGCGTCGACCGGCAACACCAGCGCGTCGCTGGCTCTGTACGCGTCGTTAACCGGGCTGAAGTCCGTCGTTTTTGTCGGCAGCGGAAAGATCGCCTACGGCAAACTCTCGCAGGCGCTTGACTACGGCGCCTTGACGCTGCAAATCGACGGCGATTTCGACGACGCCATGGCGCGCGTGCGAGAAGTCTGTCCGAAACTGGGAATTTACCTCGTCAACAGCGTCAACCCGTTCCGGCTGGAAGGGCAAAAGACGATTATGTTCCGCGTTCTGGAATCGCTCCGCTGGCAGGTTCCAGACTGGATTGTCGTTCCCGGCGGAAACCTCGGCAACTCCAGCAGTTTCGGAAAAGCGTTCCATGAACTGAAAGAGCTGGGTCTGATTGACCGCGTTCCGCGTCTGGCGGTGATTAACGCTCACGGAGCCAACACGCTCTACGAAATGTACGAAAAGAACGGAGCAAGATGGAACGGCGGGAACCCGGATCGTCCGCTCATTGAAGGATATTTCAAGCGCATGAACGACGAAAACCGCCGCGCTCATACGATTGCGTCCGCCATTGAAATCAACCGCCCGGTCAACTTTGACAAATGCCTTCGCGCTCTGGAATGGTGTAACGGACTGGTTCGGGAAGTAACCGACCAGCAGATTCTCGACGCCAAGGCGCAGATCGGGCAGGGCGGTTTGGGCTGCGAACCCGCCTCTGCCGCGTCCGTTGCCGGGGCGAAACTGCTCCGGGAAGAAGGCGTTATCGCCCCGTCCGACAGAGTCGTCTGCATTCTCACCGGGCATCTGCTCAAAGACCCGACCGCCACCGTCGCGTACCATTCTGGACAGAAGAAATACCATGACGAAGTTTTAGCTCCCCGCGGCGTTACAACAACCCAGTTCGCCAACAACCCCGTTCCCGTCCCCAACGACGTGGACGCGATTGTCCGCGCTATTGAAGGATAAACGCGTTATGAAGATGTGACATTTCGGGGAATGCGGCGTCCCTAGGCGCCGCCTTGTCCAATGCCCCGCTGAAATCCTTTGCCGCATCCGAAAATGCTTTCGGGGCGCGGACGAAGTCCGCCGTAGAATTTTAAGCCGCAAAGAACGCAAAGATCGCAAAGTTTATAAACCTTCGCGAACATCCTCCGCGGCTCCGTATCTCCGCGTGAGATTTTCCCGGGCGTTTACGCAACCCGGTTTTGTTCGCCTGTCGGCGAATGCGTAATTCCGCTCCCGTTGGTCGCTCCATTACCGCCTTTCATTAAACTCCCATGAACTTCAAACATCTCCTCCTTACCGTCGCCGCAATTACGGCGTTGAATATTTCCGTTTCTTTCGCGTCAACTCCGCAGAGCGTTGTAACGTCGCCCAACGGGGCGGTGAAAATCGTCGTAACGCAAAACGAGTCTGCGCCAACGTACTCGCTGTCCTTTAACGGCGCTGCAGTTCTCAACGAGTCCCAAACGGGGCTTTTGTTCAGAGACGTTGACCCGGCGGCGGGTTGGAAGTTCGTCGGGAAGTCGGAAAGCTCTCATAACGAATCGTGGACGAACCGGTTCGGGAAGAAGTCGACGTATACCGACTGTTACAATCAAACGGCGCTGACGTACGTCAAAGACGGCTTGGAAATCCGGTACGTCTTTCGCGCCTACGACGACGCAGCGGCGTTTCGATACGGAATCTCTGTTCCAGACGGCAAACAGTACGTCGTCGAGCAGGACTTGACGCAGTACGCTTTTCCCGCCGATTATGACGTCTGGACGTCCAACCAAAAGCGTTACAATACGGATCATCAGCAGTTCTTCGTCAAGGAGAAACTCTCTCAAATTAAAGAGGACGCCTTTGACGCCTGCCCGGTCGTGGTGGAATCGCCGGACTTCTGCGCGGCGATAACCGAAGCGGCTCTTATTGACTGGGCGGGCGCTCAGTTTGCCTCGGCAAAGAACGGCTCGACGACGCTCAAAACCCGTCTGACGCCCCGTAAAGACAAAAACGGCCGCGTCGTTTTTACCCATTCAACTGTTTCTCCCTGGCGGGTGATTATGCTGGGGAAAAAGCCCGTTGACCTGGTCAACAACTCCGGCGCCGTTCTCAATTTGAACCCGCGATGTCAGATCGAAGATACAAGCTGGATTAAGCCCGGCGCGTCCGCCTGGGACTGGTGGTCTAACGGCAACAAGGGTATGAACACGCAAACGACCATCGACCGAATCGACATGGCGGCTCAAATGGGCTGGAAGTACATGACAATCGACGACCCGTGGTACTGCAGCTGGAAAATGCAAAAACGAATCGGCTGTAACATCGACACGCTTCAAAGTACGGACGCCGTCGACATGCCCAAAATTATCGCTCACGCGAAAGAAAAGGGCGTTGGGATTTTCCTTTGGGTGGAAAGTCAGGACTTGCAGCTTTGCGGCGTCGAAAAGACGTTTGAACAGTACGAAAAATGGGGCGTTGCCGGCTGTAAAATCGACCACATGAACGCCGACGATCAGGAAACCGTCAACTGGATTAACGAAACGCTCGCGCTGGCGGCGAAACATCGTCTGATGGTCAATTTTCATGGCATCTACAAGCCGACGGGAATTGAACGGACGTATCCCAACCTTGTAACAGTCGAAGCTGTTCGCGGAAACGAGATGGGCAAGTCTACGCTTGGTTCACAATTGAAAGACCGTAGTGAAGTTGGTACAGAGCGACCAGCGGGAGCGTATTTAGGTAACCGCGCGGTAGCGCGAACTGGGAGCGGCGCCACGCCGTCCGACAGCGCTCATACGGCGACGCTGCCTTTTACGCGTTACCTGTGCGGATTCGCCGACTATACGCCCGGCGGCATGCTCAACCGTCAGCCGGAAAAGTACGTCCGCACGCGTCCAACGCAGGTTGTCGGAACCCGGGCGCACGAGTTGGCTCTGTGCGTTCTGTACGACAGCCCTGTAACGACTCTGTGCGACACGCCGGAACATTACCGCGGCGCAGCGGGCGTTGAGATTCTCAAAAATCTGCCGACTGTCTGGGACGAAACGACGGCTCTGGACGGCGCGATTGGCGAGTTCTTCGTCCAAACCCGCCGAACCGGCTGTGTCTACTACGCCGCGGCAATTACAGACGTCAACGCTCGCCAGTACAAGCTCAACCTCTCGTTCCTCGCGCCGGGCAAGACGTATTCCGCTTTGATTGTCAAAGACGTCCCGGACTCCGCCAAAGACGCCGAGAAAGTCGAAGTGGAAACGATCGACGTAACCGCCGGCGATACGCTGACAATCGACATGGTCCGCAACGGCGGCTGGGTCGCGCGATTTGTGGAGAAAGAAT
The DNA here is from genome assembly GCA_902770245.1 of uncultured Planctomycetota bacterium. Lineage (GTDB taxonomy): Bacteria > Planctomycetota > Planctomycetia > Pirellulales > Thermoguttaceae > RUG11551. The sequence goes on from CACXSS010000180.1 coordinate 3,895, forward strand.
GATTTTGGCGAGCCGGGGTGCGTAAGCCCCCGGGAAAAGCTCACGCGGAGATGCGGAGTTGCGGAGGATGTTTGCGAAGTTTTAAAGATTTCTTTGTGTTCCTTACTGCTTAAAAAATCTTCGGCGGACTTCGTCCGCGATCCGGAATGATTGTTGGCTGCGAAAGAGATTTTTGGAGGCTTCCGCCGCAAAGCGTTAGCCCCACTCTTTGGGAACGTCAAACGAACGAGTAAAGAACTGTCCCGGTTTGTCGTTGTTGAGCTGAATTGCCGCAATCTCTTTTCCGTCCAGTTCCATTGTGAACTTTCTGACGTCTCCGCCCCAGAAGTCAAGCTGAATCTCGTTTTGAACCGTCGGATCGACAGCGACGTCATAACTGAACCAGCCGCCGGCGTGACGATATTTCCGTCCGTTGTGAGTTCCGACTTCCGAGTTTGCCGACTGGACGTTGTGGTCGCGTTCGGACTGCATTTCTCCCGGTGCAACGTAGTCCAGCGTCCTTGCTTTGAGTTCCTTTTCCGCCTGTTCCCGCCGCTGCGCTTCCTGTTTGATCGCCTGAACCTGTTCCGGCGTCATGCGGTCAAAGAAAATGCAGTTGCGCCGTTCGTGCAGAGCGTAGAACGGAACGAACGTCAGAGCGTCGGACGTAAACGCGCCGGGCTTGGCGGTGAACAGCAACGCTTTGTCAGACGACTGTTCCAGCCAGTCCGCCGGGTCGTTGGACGAGGAGATGAGAGCCGGGACGACGGGCGTCTGAGCGCGGTCGCCCAAATCGGCGGTGAGCAGGGCAGGGCCGTAGAAAATCGCGACCCGGTTGGGATTGTCCGGCATGGATTCCGTCCGGAGCGTCATGGGGAAGTCGACTGTTACGCTTTTCGATTCGCCCGCCTTGAGCGCGACGGGAAACGTCTCGAACCCGCTCTTGCCCGTCCAGGACGGAATGCGAACCTTGCAGTCAAACTGAGCGTCCTGCTGAGCGGTAAACGCGATTTCGACTTTGCCGGACGCCGGGTAATCGGTTTTGATTTCTGCTGTAACGCCTTGTTCTTCCCACGTATAAACGGACGGGATAAACAGGTTGACGTACAGCGTCTTGTTGTCCGGCGACTTCCAGTAAATCGCGCAGCCGTACTTGCCGGGGTTTTCCATGCCGGTTCCGAAACAGCAGGTAAAGGCGTCGTAGGGGGCTTCGTAGAATCGGGCGTCGCCAGGCTTGAAATGAATAAAGTAACACGTCAAGCCGGATTGGAACCAGTCGGCGGGCGAGGCGTGATGGTTAATCGCGCCCAAAATGTGGTTGTACAGAGCGCGTTCGTAGTAGTCCATGTACAGCGGCTCGTTCGGATTCCAGGAAAAGAGATGTTCGGTCAGCTTGAGCATGTTGTACGTGTTACACGTTTCCGTCGGGTTGTCGAAGCGGTTGTTGAGCTTGTCTTCCAGACCGAAATGCTCGCGTGACGAGTTCCCACCGGTAACGTACGTATGATGTTTAACGACCGTGTTCCAGAAGAAGTCCGCCGCCGTTTGTTCGGTTTTATCTCCGGTAATCTCATACGCCTTGGCGCAGCCCTGCGCTTTGGGAATCTGCGTGTTGGCGTGAATTCCCGGCAGGTTGTCGACTTGCGCTTTCCAGCCGGAAACCATGGCTTTGTGTTCAAATCGCATTCCGAAATCGAGATACTTCTTCTCGCCGGTTATGGAATACAGTTCCAGAATCGGGGTCTGAACGCCGCCGAATTCCGTACGCAGCATCCGTTCAAACTGTTCCGGGGACAGCGGGTCGAAAAAGCGAATCATCCAGTCCACGTGCTTTTTCGCGACGACCAGCGCCAGCTCGCTGCCGCAATACCGATAGGCGTCCAGAAGCCCGGTCAGAATCTTGTGCTGCGTATAGAACGGAACGATCCACGTCTTTCCCATGAGCGTTACGTCCCCGGCGGAGGTCTTTTCAAAGAGGTCTTTCCCGTTGGGAATGGCGGCGACGTAACCTTCCCAGCGCGGGTCGGCTCCGAACGCGTTTTGAACTTGCGCCAAGCCTTCGACGGACTTGTCGACGCTGGCTTTGAGCTGCTCGTCGCCCGTGGCAGCGTACATTTTAGACGCTGCGGTCAGAAAATGCCCGAAGGAATGCCCCGCCAAGGGCGTCGTCTTTTCCCAGCCGCCGTAAACCTGCGTTCCCGGTTTGGGCGGCAGTCCCGCTTCCGACCGGAATCGAACCAGAAACCGGTCCGGCTCCAACGAACGCAAATACGCTCTTTCGAGATTCTGAACGTCTGCAAACACGCTGGGCGTCAGTCGAACGTTTTCCAGCGGCGCGGGCACGGCTGACGGCGCAACCGCGTTCGCCTGTTTAACCGGCATTTTGCCGTCAATCCAGTCCGCCTGCGCCAGCGGAGCTGTCAAGCAGAAAAACGTTACCAGTAACCCAAATCGCGTTATTAATTGTCTCATGTCAAAAGCTCCTTTTACGGGGATGTTGAATATAAACGTCGCCAGAGATCGTCCCTCTTTGCGCTTCTCGATACCGTAATTCTAAAAGAACCGAGAGAGAAAGTCAATTCACTATTACGCAAAATTTCTTGTCTTTTTGCGTAGAGAGGGACTTGCCTGCTTGCAATTGGAAGGGGAATGGAGTAGAATAGAGTGCGTAGCGCATAGTGCGTAGTTCATAGTATTTCGTGATTGGTACTAAGGATTCTAACAAGATGAGCGCTTTGCGTCCTATGCACTATGCACTAAGTACTATGCACTCACTAGAACCATGCTAAACTCACTTCAAGACTGTTTTGTTTTATCCAACGGCGTTACAATTCCCTGCGTCGGGCTGGGTACGTTTAGAACGCCGGACGACGAAGTCGGCGCGAAAGCCGTCGAGTACGCGCTTCGCCGCGGGTATCGGCACGTTGATTCGGCGGAAGTCTACGCCAACGAGCCTGCTGTTGCGGAAGGGATTCGCCGTTCCGGGCTGGATCGAAAAGACGTCTTTCTGACCGGAAAGGTTTGGAACAATCATCAGGGATACGAGTCGACGTTGACGTCGGTTGCGGACTCGCTCAAACGGCTCAAGATGGACTATTTCGATTTGCTGTTGATTCATTGGCCGGTTTCGGCTGGACATCAGCAGGACTGGGCGGAACTCAACCGTCAGACGTGGCGGGCGATGGAAAAGCTCTACGCCGACGGGGCGGTTCGAGCGCTGGGCGTGAGCAATTTCATGGACTACCATCTCGAACCGCTGCTGGAATTCGCCAGCGTGGCGCCCATGGTCAATCAGATTGAGCTTCATCCGGCATGTTCGCAAAAGAAGATTGTCGAGTTCTGCAAGGCGCACAACATTCTGCTCGAAGCGTGGGCGCCGCTGCAGCGGGGAGGGGTGTTTAACAACCCGGCGTTTGTCGCCATGGGGGAAAAATACAGCAAGACGGCAGGGCAGGTCGCGCTGCGCTGGCTGTTACAGAACGGAATCTGCCCGCTGCCGAAATCTGTTACGCCGGCACGAATCGACGAAAACGCCGACCTGTTCGACTTCGCCCTGACGGAATCCGACCTGGCTCAGCTCGACGCCGACGGCGTTTCCCCGACTGACAACTACCATCGAGACCCGCATACGACGGCGTTTTAAGGCGGCGCTTGTAACGTTATTCCCGGACGTTGACGTCCATCTTCATTGTCATAACCCATTTCCCGAATCGGTCGGGGACGACGCGCCAGTTCGGGACGACGCAGACGGACTGATGCACCGCCTCAAAGCCGCCCTCGGAGTTGCTGACCGTCTGAATGGGCTGCGTCCAGAAGCTCGTCGGCTGATTGACCTGAATTCCAACGCTCAAGCCCAGCCATTCGTCTTTCAGACCGAGGAACGTTCTGTCGTCGAGTTCCTGAACGGTTCCCAAATCGTTAATCTTCTTTCCCTTTTTGTCGAAGAAATAACGGTCGTCACAACCGGCGGGCATGCCGGCGAAGTTGAGTTCAACCCCAAAGTGGAGCGGAGCGTCTTTAGGCAGATTTTCCAGCATGTACGCCGCCTCGACGGTTGAAGAACCCTCGTTGAGCGAAATCCCTTTGGTGATTTTAATCGTGTGACCGCAGGCGATTCCCTGACGCGTCATTTTGACCTGAATCCGCCCGGGATTGCGGCGAATGACCGTATCCCACGACCCGTTATAGAAGTCGCCCTGAAGGACGTCGCGCATGTCGACGAACTTCTGCAAGTCCGTTTCCGGCGCGAAAAAGAGGTCAATAAAACTTTTGCGCTGGTAGACGTCGTACTGCAGCCGCTTTTCCAGCCCTTCCTGTTTGAAGACAACGCGATCGTGGATGCTGGCGCAGTCGTCCTCGTTGGAATGGACGCCGGCGGCAACCTTTTTGTGATACGCTTCCGGACGCCGGGTCAGCGTCGCCAGCAGATTGTGACAGATTTCCCGAATGTCGAGTTCGTAAACGCGCCCGCCGTTGTCCGGTTCGATAAACAGCGCGAGTTTATCGTTGGTCAGACAGACTTCCGACTGACCGTCGAGATTGTAGTCCGCGCAAATCGCTTCTACGGACGGCATGGACGTTTCCAGCTCATTGAGCAGATTCTCCGCCTTGATAAGCGCGCCGTAGACGGCGTTACGCAGATGGGGAAGATAGCAGCCGCCGAACGCGCCATGCCAGTAACTACAGTTGCACTGACCGCGGTACAGTTCCTTTTCCGCCTGAGAGAACAGTTCTTTCGCCCTGGGCGACTTCTGAATCAAATCGCTGTAACGATAACGAATGTGATCCAGATGAGCGCTGACTTGCATCATGCGGGAATACATCTCGTTCGTTTCCGGGTACTTGATTTTATAGTTTCGCCAGAACCCGCCCTTGATAAACTCGTTGAGCTTGTCTTGCTGCTCTTGCGTGAGCGCTTTCGCCGCGTTTTTGACTTCTTCCAGGTCCCACTGACGTTCCGGCGACAAAACCCATTCCGTCATTTCTCGGTACGAGCAGTCCGGCAGATAAATCTTCCCAACGGGTCGAACTTCGTCAACGCAGGCGGACAGCGTTGTCAAATCGAGCCAGTCGGCGTTGGCGAGAATCGTCTGGAAGAAACTGTCCAGCCAGCCTTCGTCGTAGACGTGTTTTTTCGTATCGGGCCACGTGCCGAACTTCTCCCCGTCGTCGCCAAAAACGACGATTCCGTTGGGATTATCCTGGAAAATGCGGCGGCAGTATTCAATCGTGTCCTGCGGCTTGTGGAACGGGATAAAGTAACGAAGCGGTTCAGAGCCGGGGAAGATGGTCATCAGGTTCCCGTCGTCCTCGGACAGATACCGACCGTAAAGCTGGGATTCCAGCAAGCCCGCCTTTTTGAAATGGAAATCGTCGACAATCGTGTACTCAATTCCCGCCTCGGTTAAATCGCGAATATAGGACTGTTCCCAGACGCGTTCCGGCGTCCACATGCCGCGAACCCGGGTGTTAAGCCGGGATTCCAGATGGCGCGTGTAACGGCGAATCTGCCCGATGCGGTCCCGGCTGGGAAGCATCGCCAGAATCGGCTCGTAGTACGGACCGCCAAGAATCTCGATTCGACCGCTTGACGCCAGTTCCGCCAAGGAGTCAACGTATTCCGGATGATGCTCTTCCAGCCAATCCATGAGCGATCCGCTGGTATGGAGTGCGATTTTCAGAGAATCGTATTTCTTAAACAGATCCAGAAACGGCAAGTAGCTGTCCTGATACGCCTGCTCTATAGAGCCGTCGAAGTTGCCAATAGGTTGATGGTTATGAAGAACAAGTACAAGTCTGAGACGGTTTGACATAGGGATATAACAGCGCGAGCGTCCAGCCCGCTGAATAAAGTGTGGTTCAAGTCTTTAACGATTCCATTTGTTAAAGCAGTCGTCCTGCGTGTGAAAACGATTTTATTATTATATAATTATTATCTTTTTTGTCCAGCCCTTACAGGGAAATTAGCCGAAAAAACAAGCGCAAATCATATATCTGACGATTAGGGGAAATGAGTAGGACAGAAAAAGTGGAGCATGTAAAAACTTCGACGAAGAAAGATAAAGCTGGAATGACGAATCGCGTCCCGAAGGGACGCAACGCTTGTAACCGTGGGCTTCAGCCCACGGAATGAACGCGATTACTCTCCCTATCGCTTTAGCCGGTTTTCCTCCCGCGCCCCCGCAGGGGGCGCGGGAGGAAAACCGTATTCGTCGATATTCTAATACCCATGTTTCCCTTCCGGCGGTTGAAACCGCCGGTTACAAAGAGTTTAGTCCCTTCGGGACTTTAGCGAACTACGTTCACTGTCGCTTTCGCGACATATTATCCCCGGCATTTTTACAGACACTTAATATTTGCGTACATCCAAAAATTTACAAGAATTCAAAAATCCCCCTTGAATTTTTTAGGGTCTGTAATTATAATAGGTTACAGAATAACGGTTATAAGAAAGCGTTTGAGCGGGATTCGTTCTTTCCGCTCGTCGCGTTTACATCAAATTATCCATTCTAACAACAGGAGCTTAACATGCGTACATTGACTTGTTTGTTATCGTTAGCCGCTCTGGTTTTGAGCGGAACGTGCTTCGCGGATGAAAAATGCTGCGAAAAAGAGCAATTCCCGATTGCCGCGTTCGTCAGCGTTGACGCCGGGCTGGGCGTTCAGATTGACTTCGCCAAGGAGATTGGTCTGAAGTACATTCAGATGCATACGCCGTCCAAAGAGGCGCGCACGCCCGAAAAGGCGGCTGCGTTCAAAGCCCGTCTGAAGGAACTCGGCTTGACCCCGCTGGTTGTATTCTGCGGTTTTGAAGGCGAATCCTATGCGGACATCCCGACGACCAAAAAGACCATCGGTCTGGTTCCCCCGGAGACGCGCGCCGCTCGATTTGAAGAAGTCAAGGAAATCGCCAACTTCGCCAAGGCTATCGGCTGCGACGTCGTCGGCATTCACATTGGCTTCATTCCGCTGAAATCGGAAGACCCCAAGGCGCACGACGACCTCGTCAAAGTCGCTCAGGAACTGTGCGACTACCTCGCCTCTCAGGGACAGCGTCTTCATCTGGAAACCGGACAGGAAACCGCCGACGGATTGCTGGCGTTCCTGGAAGACGTCAACCGTCCGAATCTGTTCGTCAACTTCGACCCCGCCAACATGATTCTGTACGGATCCGGCGAGCCGATTGAAGCCCTCAAAAAGATTGGCAAGTACGTTCGTTCCTGTCACGCCAAAGACGCTCTGTGGGCGAAGAACCCCGGCAAGGAATGGGGACAGGAAGTTCCGTTCGGACAGGGACAGGTCAACGC
>CACXSS010000181.1 GCA_902770245.1 uncultured Planctomycetota bacterium
AGAGGCATAAAAAAAAAAAAAATCCTGATCGAAGGCGGGGTGGATCTTGAGAATCCTGGCGCAATAGATTCAGTTATCGAGAAATACCAGCCTGAAATTTCGCCCTTGCCTTATAAACTGTATCAGGATGTTTATATGAGTGAGACGATTTCAGAGAATCCGGACGCAACAAACAATAATCAAGAGATTCAAGCGAATCCAGTAACAATTGCCGATTGCGTATTTGGGATGAACGCCGATGCATACGAGCTGCGTAAAAAGCTGGGAGAATCCAAGACCGCTCATCCCGTACTGATGGTATGTCGCGATGAGCAGCTTTCCCGTTTGATGAACAAGGCGCAGATTGAATATCGTCATAAGAAGGTTGACAAGGCGGCCCTGGATTGGGTTAAAGCCTGTAAGAACGCCGGAGCGTCAAAGGTTCTCGTTCCTACAAGTACGTCGGTTGACCCCATTACTCAGGAGTTTATCGAGTCCGTCAAGGCGATTTTGCCTGTCGAACAGATTCAAATTCCGTGGACTACCGAACCGTTGCAGTGCGCTGAAATGATTCTTACGGTTCTTCAAGGCGGCAAGGTAGAGATTAAAATGCAGGATTCGACTGTTGAGAAGCAGGAAGAAACATCGCCTCGCTCTTCTCTTTCAACTCCTAATTCGAAACTTGCCTTGCTCAGCAATATTTGCCTTCTGACCGAAGATACGGTCGAAGTAGAATGCATGATTGACCCTGTCAACGATGTATTCTTGCAGGATCATCAGCTTAAAGGACGTCCCATTTTGCCAATTGTTATTGGATTGGAACTGGTTTCAGAAACGGCAAACGTTCTGACGGTTAAACGAGGACTGGAACCGATGTCGGTAATTACGGACGTCCGAATAGTTCGCGGCGTTTCCTGTAGTCAGGACGTTCCCTACAGACTGGTTTGCCGTCTGGAAAAGACCGAAACGCCCAACGTCTGGAACGCTTTGGTTAAAGGCGATTACTATAATAAAGCTGGTAAGAAGATTAACGAAAACTGCCCGTATTATCGGTGCAAAGTTGCGTTCGGTTCAAATGTCGTCAAACATGAGTTTGTTTCCAAACAGACGTCTTTGCGACAGTCCGTCAGTTTTACGTATCCTGGTTTGGGTGAGCGTGAAATTTATCACGGACCAACGCTCCAATGCTTGAAAACGGTTCGATTTAACGATGAACCCAATGTATCGTATGCAATTGGCGATATTATTCCACAGGACAACTGCGCATTATTCCGTCCCAGAACAGGTCAGATTATTACACATCCAGCGATCATGGACGCGAGCCTGTATACTTGTGGTTTTTTATATTATATCTCAGTTCGGCAAATGGCCATTTTTATTCCTGACCAGTTTGAGTCGATCGAATATAATTCGGGAAAGGTTATACCAGGCGAGCGCTGTGAATGTTGCTGCCAGCTGGTTCGTACGATTGAATTGCCCGGCGGATACGAACAAAGCGTCTTTAACTATACGTTATATAACAAGCAGGGCGAAGTTATTGTAAATGTTTACGGTTGTCAGGGGACGATTGTTAAAGGATAATATTGTAAAAGAAGTATTTAACCACTAACCAATAAACAGTATCAAAATGGGTAGATTAGACGGAAGAGTAGCGTTAGTAACTGGCGCGTCGCGGGGCATCGGGCGCGGAACGGCGCTCCGCCTTGCTGAAGAAGGCGCTGACATTGTTATCAATTATGCGTCCTCGCGCTCCAATGCGGAGTCGATTGCAGAACAGATTGCCGACCTGGGGAGAAACGTGTACGTCGTCAAGGCGGACGTGAGTCAAAAGGACGACATTGATTCCATGGTTGACTTCATTCGCCGTGAAATCGGTCAGCTTGACATCATCGTTTCCAACGCTGCGACCGGTGGTTTTCGTCCGCTGATGAAAGCCAGTCTCAACAATTTCCGGGCGGCGTTTGAAACCAATACGCTCCCGATGATTTTGCTGGTTCAGGCGGCGCAGGATTTGCTTGAGAATTCCAAATGGCGAGGCAAAGTCGTTGGCATTTCCAGTCATGGAGCGCACAAAGCGCTGGAACAGTATGGACTCATTGGAGCGTCCAAGGCGGCTTTGGAGGCGATCGTTCGACATCTGGCGCGCGAGCTGGGCGAAAAGATCAACTTTAACATCGTCAAGGCGGGGTTGGTCGATACCGATTCTGGACGCCGGCTGCCGCATTCGGACTTGATGTTCCAGGAAGCGCCGAAGCACGCCTGCGTAGGCAATCGACTGGTTACGCCAGTTGACGTTGCCAACGCGATTGTCTTTTTGACTTCGTCAGAAAGCGACATGATTCAAGGCTCTGTTCTGCTGGTCGACGGCGGCGCAGACATTAAAGCGTAAATAATAAAGAGTTTTAAGTGTGAAGCTGTCGCATTTTATAAACTCATAAAATTATAATTCAATAAACGTAACAATATATGAAGTACATAGCATTGACAGGAGCGACTGGGCTTTTGGGTTCGTACCTGCTTAAAGATCTGCTTTGTCGAGACATCCCCGTTTTGACTTTGATTCGTTCCAGCCGCCGCGAAAGCGCCAAGCAGCGTATCGAAGGGATTCTTCGCCGTTTTGAAGCTCAGCTTGGTCGATCGCTGCCGCGTCCGGTGATTATGGAATCCGACTTGCACAAGCCGGAATTGGGACTCAACAAAGCTCAGATTCACTGGATTTCCCAGCATGTTGAGTCCATTCTGCATAACGCCGCCAGTTTGACGTTTGTTGCTGACGAAAACGGCGAACCGTATGCGTCCAACGTCAAGGGAATGCAGCACGTTTTGCAGCTGTGTCAAAGCGCCAACATTCGCAAGTTCTATCACGTTTCGACCTGTTACGTTTGCGGACTTCGACAGGGCGTCGTATTAGAATCTGAACTGGACGAGGGGCAGGAATTCGGCAACGACTACGAAAAGAGCAAGGTCGAAGCGGAGAAGATGGTTCGCTCCTGCCGATTTATTGACTCTCTGACCGTATTCCGTCCGGCGATTATTGTCGGCGACCGACACACTGGTTATACGCCTACGTTCCACGGCTTTTACGCTCCGATTAAAATCGTTCTTCCGTTCGCCGACCCGGTAAAGACGACTGATAACGACTTCGCGCAATACAGCGCCGTTTTGGGCATGAAGCTGTCAGACCGAAAGAACTTTGTCCCGGTTGACTGGATTTCTCAGGTTATGACTTACGTCATTTCCCGTCCGGAACATCACGACAAAACCTATCATCTCTCTGCCGCCAACCGCGTCAAGATTGAAGAAATGGGCAAGGTTATTATCGAGGGGATTAAAAAATACGTCAAACGCGACGCCGCTCATCCTGGCATATCTGCCGATTTTGACCAGATATTATCAACGTTTTCCGGTCAGATGGGCGTTTATAAAGCGTACTGGAAGGACGATCCGGAATTCGATATGACAAACACAATTCAGGCAGCTCCGCATTTGCCGCCTCCGATGATGACCCACGATCTGCTTCTGACTCTGGTTCGTTACGCCATGCAGAGCAACTGCGGCTGGCCGCTGCCCAAGCCGACCGTTTTGGAAAACGACGTTCAGGCGATTTTTGATGCGTCTGATAAATCAAATAAAAAACCGGAAGCGGGACTGGCTGCGCCGCCGTCAGAAGGTTTTTCATTCTCGCTTCGCGTTACAGGACGGGGCGGGGGAGACTGGACTGTATGTTACAATAACGGTCAAATCGAGACGTATCAGGGGCTTTCCAGTTCTAACGATTTGCCTTTGATGACAATGAACGCAGTAACGTTCCACAGATTGGATTCCTGTTCAGATTCGGATTTGTTTTGGAACGTCAGTTGGGAGAATGCTTCGCTTGACGCTAAAGGAAAAGCTCTCCAGCTGTTAAAAACTGTCAGGTCGAAAGCAGTGAATTGAGAGTTTTACTGCTTTTCAGAGGTTTTGACTCACTTGTTAATCCCGGTTATCCATTAAATATAGCAATTAAAACAATGACGTTATCGAAAATAGCAATAGTTGGAATAGCGTGTCGACTCCCCGGGGCGCCGAACGTAGATGAATTCTGGAAGATGGTCTGCGAAGGTCGCACTGCCATTGGTCCCGTTTCGGAATCGCGATTGAATCGAAAGCTGTTTTACGACCCGAAAAAGGGCGTCAGAAACAAAACGTACACCGATCTGGCAGCGCTGATTGACTATCCAGCCATTGACAGAACCCGAACGCCGCTGCCGCCAAATGCTGAGCAGATTTACGATCGCGTTCCACTAACGCTGTGCGCTTCCATTGCCGACGCATGTCGAAATGCTGGCTGGGATCCGTTCAAATTCCCGATTCACAACGCCGGCGTTTATTTTGGGACAACCCGCCCCGGCGACCGATCAGAGGTTATTGGGCTTCGAACCTATTTCCCTGAAGCGTTGTACGAATTGGGACGCATTGAGTCTTTCAAGGCGGAATTGGAAGAACCCCAGCGTGACGAACTGCTTTCTGAATTAAAATCTGAATTCATTCGCGATTTGGCTGACAGTCAGAACAATATTACAGATAACATGGAATCGCCGTGCGCGTCTGACGCTGCCGAGCTGATTTCCAGAGCGTTCCACCTCAACGGACCGTACATGGTGTTCAATTCTGCCTGCGCGTCGTCGCTGCACGCATTGTCTCAGGCGGTCATGGCTTTGCAGGAACACAAAATCGACGCCGCCATTGCTGGCGGGGCAAGCTATTTCCATTCCGATACGCTCGTTCTGTTTGCTTCGTCTCAATCCATGACGACAAACCGTTCCTGCCCGTTTGACGAAGACGCCGACGGCATGGTAGTTGGAGAGGGCAACGTCGTCTTTATTCTCAAACGTCTGGAAGACGCAATTCGCGACAAAGACGATATCAAAGCCGTGATTGCCGGATACGGAATCGCTTCTGACGGCAAAGGCAAAAGTCTTTGGGCGCCGAGAAAAGAAGGACAAATCGAAGCTATGCGCCGGGCGTACGCCTCTGGACTCAATCCGGCGGAAATTGACTATATCGAAGGGCACGCGACATCAACTGCGTTGGGCGACGCGACGGAAATGGAAGCTCTAACGGCGGTCTTTGGCGGTTGCCATCCAGACAAAAAAATTCCCATCGGCTCGTCCAAAGGCAACGTTGGTCACACGCTGGAGTCCGCCGGCGCGACGGGCGTTCTCAAAGCGGTTTTGGTTCTGCTTAACAAATACTGTCCTCCGGTTGCCGGGCTGAAAAAGCTCAGTTCCAAGATTCCGTGGGATAAAGTCCCGGTTGTCGCGTCAAACGAAGGGCATCCGCTGGAAAAGATATCTGACGGCGACCGCCCCATGCGCGTTGGCGTGAACTCGTTCGGCATTGGAGGTTTGGACGTCCATCTGGTCGTAGAAGAATGGACGGGTAAAGCCGAGTCCGTTCCAGCGACTGCGCCCACCGCTTCTCAAAAATCAGAACCTATTGCCGTTGTTGGCGTCGGCTGCATTTATCCAGACGCCTATAATATGACCGACTTTGCGTCTCTGGTTTCCGGCGGAAAGAATGCGATTAAACTTATCCCGGAAAGCCGCTGGAATTATCTTCAGATTCTCGAAAATCGCGAGGTCGAATCGGAATACCCGGTTGGTCAGCCGGAGGCGGGAGTAATCGACAAATACGTCTACGACTGGAAAAAGAACAAGATTCCGCCCAAGCAGGTCGCCAACGCCAGTCCGTTACAGTTTATGGCTCTTGACGCTGTTAACGAAGCGTTGGCGGACGCTGGTTTTGACTTCTCCGACGAAAGCCGCCGCCGAGCCGGCGTTGTGGTCGGGACGACTTTTGGCGGCTGGTTTGCCGACCAGATGAACCTGATTCTTTGGCTGCCGTTGATGGAAGAATGTCTCCGCAAAGAGTTGCGCTCCCGCGGCGTTGAATCGGCGAAAATCGAAAAGATTATTGACGATTTCGCCAACGCGATGCATAAGAAAATGCCGGCTCTGCTCGATGAAACGGGGTCGTTTACTCCCAGCGCGCTGTCGTCCAGAATTACCAAGTCCCTTGACCTTCACGGCGGCGCGGTTGCGTTGGAAGGCGGGTTTGCTACGACGGGCATGGCTTTGAACTGCTGTATCGACCAGCTCCGCGTTGGAATGAACGACATGATGATCTGCGTTTGCGGTCAGCAGGATTTTGGACCGGTTGGAATTGACAAGGCGATGTCTAAAGGCGTTTGGGCGAAGGACAGCCGCGTGTCGCCCTTTGACGTCAAAGCAAACGGTTTCGTTCATGGCGAAGGCGTAGGCGTACTGATTCTCATGCGGTACGACGAAGCGATCAAGCAGGGGCGTAAAATCCATGCTGTTATAGACGATGTAGGCGTTGGATCCGGTTATTCTGTAACAGACAACGTTTTGCTGGCGATGGAGCGTTCCGGCGTCAAAGCTGGTAATATGCCGTCGTTTATCGAAGGCGACTTTAACGGCGTTGCGGAAAAGGACGCGGCTGTTGTTGAGGCGCTTAGCGTCGCAACCCGCACGTTTGCCGAAAACGCTAAAACGACGTTGGGGTCTGTTGTCAATCAGATTGGCTATTTGCCCCATGCTGAAGGCGCTGCGTCTTTATTAGCAGCTATTGTGAACCTGAAACAGAGCAAATGGAACAAGTCGCCCTGTTTAACTCAGCCGGCGCTTTATTACACCCGATATAACAATATCGAGGTTCCGAAAGATGAAAAATCCGTACCGAACAACGCTGCCGTAGGCGTCTGTTCTGGCAACAATATTTGCAGTTTCGTAAGACTACATAAATAAATTTGGAGAGAATTATGAGTAAAGGTCGAATTGTTTTCTTTGACGCTACTGAAGTTCGTCGAGAAAAAATGCGTAACGCGGCTATGGGCGTTAAAGCTCCGAAAGCTGTCAATCCTGACGTTGAATTTGTCGATAAAAATGTTACACCCCCGATAGTTGAACCAGCTCCAAAACCGGAAGTGAAAGTCGAGCAACCGGAAGTGGAAGTCGAGCAACCGACGCCCGCCGCTCCCGCTCCTGCAATCGCCGTTTCCAAAGAAGAACTGGAATCGGCTCTGGTCGCGTTCGTTGTTGAGCAGACAGGCTATCCGGA
>CACXSS010000182.1 GCA_902770245.1 uncultured Planctomycetota bacterium
GCCCACCTGTTTTACGGCAACTGGCTGAACATGGTTTATCAGGAAACGCCTTACGATTTGCTGACGCTGAAGAAAAGGGGGGCGATTTGTCTAATTCTGCATTATTCGACCGCGAGACTAAAGTCTTCTGTTACAGAAGTTGCGTCCGTCCAGACTCAATTTGATATCTCATTTTATCTTTCTGCGATAGAATGAATTATCGTTTCCCCGGTAAAATGTAAAGCTGGACGCTTTCTTGTATTAAATCGGATTTAGCGCTATAATTCACTTATCACAGATTGCTTTTGTCATGCGAATTTAGGGTTGATGAAGTCCCGATGTCGCATTACAACAATCATGACTTTTACCATTTTGTTAGTCTCAAGGAAAGGTCATCGCTATGATTAGCAGCCGTTTTTAAAAAAGTATTGTTTTGAGCATTTTCATGTTGTTTTAACAGCCGTAACACAGAATTTACAGAGGTTCAGCCGACTGTTCAGGAAGCCATGGTCGCTCTGCACAAATCCTGCGACGATTGCCACGCTGTCTTCCATCAGAACAAAAAAGCTGAAAACGACGAAACCGACTGATCTGCTTTTCAGACGTCTGTTCGTCAAGACTGCGTTTATGATTAGATAATTCATATTGCGCGCTGAGGAACTCTCTTCAGCGCGTATTTTTTCTCGCACCCAAGCTCATAACCCGAATGCAAATTTGCTGATTGTTCGTCTCTAATAAACGCATTTATTTTACTTATTTTATCAAATGTTTAATCTTTTTTTCGAAATTTTTCTGTTCAACCCTTAAAAATTTCAAAATCTGGTGTATAATATATATTGACGTAGAATAGCTTACCCCTATTTTCCAACTTTGCGCAATTGACGAAAAATGGGAGTTCAGAATATCCAATTATCCCCAAGTTTACTCGTACTGGAGTAGAATCATGGTTAAAACCTCAATCCGTTCGATCCTTTCCCCTTTAACCCGCAGCAGGATTCTGTTTTCTGTTCTGGCGGTTTTATCGCTTGGAGTCGTTGTCAACGCTCAAACGGTCGTTCGCACCAACGGCGGAACTGAAACCGCGACCGGTACAGACGTTTCAGTGGTTCAAAAGGCTGCTGGCTACGCTGTTGGCGACGTTATCAGCGTTTCTGGAACGTCTGCAACCAACATCGCGCCTTTTTCCTCTTCAGTAAGACTTGAAGGAGATTATAAAGTTATCGATTTTACTGTTCAATCGGCTACCGCCGGAACCAAACAGTATATCGGCGCAGTTTCTGGCAGTCGAAGCTACGTGCTTAAATTGACAAATACAAATTACAATTTTACATTTAAGGATGTTGAATTCAAATACAATCAAAATCCTCAGGATAGTTTCGGCATTTTTATAACGATGAATGCTGACAGCGTATCCCCGGTAACGTTAAATCTGGATAATGCTTCGTTTACAAATTTCCAGGCTCCTGGCGACACGCGTCAAGGCGGGGTAGTTTATACAATGGGCGATTTATCTATCAATGGAACAAATGTCGTTTCCTTTAGTGGAAATAAAACCGGCACTGGGGGCGCCCTTTTTGGCGCAAAAGCGATAACTATCAATTGTGATGAAATAATCTTTGACAGCAACGTCTGCTATAACTCCGGGGCAATACGCCACCAGGGCGTTTTGGATATTACCGGTTCAAAGGTTACTTTCAGCAATAACTCTGCCCGAAACAGAGGCGGATCTATTTATGCAACCTCCAACGTCAAGATGACAGGAAAGACCAACGCTTCCGAATTTACCTTCAGCGGCAACACTGCAACTAAAGAAGGCGGCGTAATTTACGCTGAAGCTGATAAAATTGAGATCGATTGTAACAAAATTACTTTTAGCGACAATGCAGCTTCAGTGGGAGCTGCTATAGCATTAGAAAGAAGCGGCGCTAACGTCAAAACATCGATTACAGGCAAAACGGTTACTTTTGACAACAATATTGCTACATCCGGCAACGGCGGCGCTATCCACACACTGGCGTCTGTCGAGATGAAAGGTTCGTCAAGCGACGCTGTATTTACCTTTAGCAATAACTCCGCTCCAAACGGCAGCTGCGGCGTCATTGTCGCTGTCGGATCGGTAGATTTTTCGACTGGTTCGTTTATATTCCAAAACAACTCTGCCAATGGAATCGCCGGAGCGATTGAAGCCAGAAAAGCAATTACGTTTTCCGGCGACAACACGTCTGCAACCTTTACTGGCAATACTGCCGGTACAGACGGAAACGATCTTTATCTGTCAAACGACAATTCCGTTTTGACGTTCAAGGACGGCGGAACCTATTTCTTCGACGGCGGCATTTATTTGGCTGAAGCTTCTCAGCGTACGGTTATTGACAAAGCTCAGGTAACGATTGCCGGACGCGAAAACGTTACAAACAACAACTATCAGCTTCAGACCGTTACAATTTCCAACGGCGGCAAACTGACGGCGAATTTGGACTATATAGATTCTCTTACCGGAACGTTCAACGTCGGAACTGCCGAATCGGAAGGAACGCTGGAATTCAGCGTCGGCGACGGTTTGTCTAAAACGCTGCCCGATACGGTCAGCATCACTTTCGCGGAACAAGGCTCCTTTGTCAAAGCCGGCGCGGGTACGCTCACTTTGACGCAAGCTCCTGGATATGCCTGCTCTACAACGGTTGAATCGGGAACGCTGGCTCTGTCCGAAGGCGGGACGCTGCACAATCTTACCGGCGGAAGCATTAACGACGATGGCAGCGTCGCCATCGCCGCGGCTGTCGACGCGTCTGGAAAAGAACTGACGATTGACAACGCTGTCATGACAACGTATGTCGGGTCGATTAAAGCGCAATCAATTCTAAAAACCGGATACGGAACGCTGAAAATTTTCGCAGATGAGGAAAACAAAGTTATCGCGGACACGTTTACGGTTACCGACAGCGAGCTGGACTTCAAAGGCTATTTCGAAGGCAGCATTGAAGTTATCAACGACTCGTTCTTCTCCCCCGGCAATTCCATCGGAGAAGCCAACGTTACCGGCAACGTTTCGTTTATAACCAATGACGCCGATTCAAACGGCTTTGCCTATTTTGAATTTGGCGACTTTACCGGCGCGGACGAAAATCACGACCTTTTAGTCCTCAGCGCCAGCAGTCTGTTTAATGCCAACGACGAAGCAGGCGTTGTTCTGCTGGACTTTGCAAACGACGACGCTGAGGACTGGGCGTCTTCTGGCGTAGATTATCTGCTGGTGAAAAACGGCGCGTTTGAAAGCGGTAAAGACTACTCATCCTGGCTGCCGCTGTCGTTTATCGATCTGTTCAGTCTGCAAGGCAAAGCGGACGGCTTGTATCTGATCGGCTTGGCTGGTCCCGAACCCGGCTCCGGCGTCCCGGAACCGTCAACGTGGGCGCTGTTGGCGCTTGGGGTTAGCGTGCTGTTCTTGCGTAAGCGAGTTAGGAGTTAGGCAAAATAAAAGCAGACGCTTTAGCGTTCTTCTGGAACTGCGTAGCAGTTCAATATTTCTAGCCGTGGGTTTTAACCCACGGGAGGAGTGAGGAGTTGGCGCAAGCGCTCCTCATTGGTTGTGTGACATTTTTCGGAGTGCGAGAGGGAAGCGTAAGCGGAACTCTCGCTTTTTTTATAAAATAGAATCGCTTAAACTGTCAAGTACGAAAGCGACCACCGGGAGCGATTACAATACGTCTCGCGCGGAAGCGCGGATGCCTCGCCGCTTGACGGCAAGCCGTCAAGTTGGCGCCCGAGACAGACGCCATCCAAAGGAGATTTCTGGTTTCGTCTTTTGTTATGCACACTTTGAACAAAGCGTAACTTCGTTCGCTATGCTCAATCCGTTACCGTCTTCCAATTTTGCTTTCAGATCGTGAGAGAAATTCCAGCAAAGCGCTCAGGTTTCGTTCGCCCGCTGCCCGACCGATTTCATAAACGCGCTGCATCTGGTCGGGGTCGTGGGAGATTCGGGAGATTTCGAGCGGTTGTTCCGGAGCGATGAGGAACGTCTGACCGGACTGTACGCGGGAATCCAAATAATCCAGCGCCGAGTTGTAACGCTCGGAGCGTGACTGCATGGCGTCGCAGACTTTCGGCATTCGCCGCAGGAAAGGTTTCCAAAGCTGAAGTTTTCCAGCCGGCGCTTTGCGGTAACCGCGCGGACGGGTCGTGATTACGACGTTGCGGTCGTACCCCAGCGACTCGAACCAGCGCAGCGGAATGGCGTCGGATAGACCTCCGTCAAGATACTCGCCGCCGTCGATCGCCACGGGTCGCGAAACAATCGGCATGGAGGCTGACGCCTGCATCCATTGGAACGCTTTTTCGTCAGCGTGATCAATGCGCCGATACACAGGTTCGCCCGTCGCGCAGTCTGTAACAACGAGGTAGAACTCCATCGGGTTTGCCTCAAACGCCTGGGCGTCGAAAACGTCCAGCTCCATCGGCAGCTCGCGGTAACAGAAGTCGGCGTTGAAAAGGTCGCCCGTTCTGAAAAACGACCGCCACGAGCAGTAACGCGGATCGCGCGCGAACCGTTTGTTGTAGCGGATCACGCGCCCGATCTGACCGCTTTTGTAGTTGCAGCCGAAACACGCCCCAGCCGAAACGCCGATCAGACCGTCGAATCGGACGCGGTTTTCCATCAGAACGTCGAGAACGCCCGCAGTAAAAAGCCCGCGCATGGCGCCCCCTTCAAGTACAAGCCCGTTTCTCATTCCGGATTCATTTTCGATTCATTTTTTTCAAGAGGCATGTATTTATCGCAGTAGGACATAACCGTCTTTCGGAACTCCTCGATCTTGCCCGGGTCGTTACTCATCCCATGGTTTGAGTTCGGAAAGTCCACGCAGACGTGCGGAACGCCGTTCTTTTCCAGCGCCTGGGTCAGGGCGTCGCGGTGGCAGATCTTTACAAGCCAGTCCTTTCCTCCGTAGGCGTAGATTGTTGGAACAGACTTATCCGTTACAAAGGAAATGGGCGAAAGACTTTCCGCAAGTTTTTTGACCTTTGGCTTATTTAGGTATTCGGGTTTGATCTTCTTCCCGGTAATGAAAGATAGAAGTTCTGCCGAATCTTTCGCGCCGAGGGTTCTTTCGCAGAAGTCGGTCGGACCGACAAACTCAAACACGAACGCGATCGGGATGGGCGATTCTTCAGCTCGGGAGTACGAATAGAGCAGTGCGAGATGCCCGCCCGCCGAAACGCCAGACAACGCGATTTTAGATGTCTGATAACCCTCCGCGGTTAGTTTTTCCTTGATGGCGCCGATGCAGGCGGTAATTTCGTCCAGCATCGTGGGAATCGTTACTTCGGGATGTTGCGGGGACAGAAGCGAGTATTCGATCGTAGCTGTTACACAGTTGTGTTGTTTCGTATAATGCCTGCAGTCGAATGCAATGTCGTGCCGGCTGCCCCCTTTCCACGCGCCGCCATGGATGAAGAGCATAAGCCGCACCGGGGAGTCTTTCTTCAGGTCTTTTGGGATGTACAAATCGTACACGAGGTTCTTTTCTTTGTCATAGATCTGATTGGGAACAGCCTGTCCGTCCTCTTCGGACCAGGCTTCCTTGCCGCCGGCGCAGCCAGCTGTCAGGATTGACGCGACTGCCAGCGCCAGAAACAAACAATAATCCAATAAGCTTTTTCTTTTGAGTGTCATGATCTTTCTACCTTCTTTGTAAATTCAAATTTAAGTTGTTTTTTTGATGTTTTTAAGCCGCAAAGGACGCAAAGATCGCAAAGGGTTAAAGGCGTAGTGCGACCTTTTTGCATTGGAATATCTCTGATCCAAAATTTATCAATAAGCCGTGCTCCAGCTTCATCGCCTTAAGATAGTTCAAAAGTTGAGCTGAATGCGCCGGAAGAAGCGTCGAAACGGCTTTCAATTCGATAACAATTCCGTCTACCATCAAGTCAGCAACATATTCCCCAAGCACATAGCCATCTTCGTCTGTAACTTGAATTGGTACATGAGATTTTACATCCATTCCTGCTTTTGTCAATCGATGGATCATACCATTTTCATACACCTTTTCAAGATAGCCAACGCCGAGATAGACATGCAAGCCGTAAGCTATCTGCCTGATTTTGTCGCAAATTGCATTTGCTTCTTGTTCTGTCATCTATTTTTTCCTTCTGTTCTTTGCGTCCTTTGCGTTCTTTGCGGCTAAATTAAAAAACGCAATAATGTTCAGGACGTACTCTGATTTCACGGCTGACTTGTCGATTTGTTTAACGGATTTGATTGATTGTTTTTAAGCCGCAAAGGACGCATAGATCGCAAAAGGTAATGACACCTGCCCCTGATTGTTGTCGCGATCAACACTGTGACGCACAGGAAGTCAATAATCCAAACAAACCACAGACGACTCATTTAATAATCATTATTATAACTCTCATTGCTATTATCTTTGCGTCCTTTGCGATCTTTGCGGCTAAATTAAAAACACCGAGTCCGTTTCTACAAAATCCTGTCGCCCCAGAACGCTACGGAGACGTCTTGGCAGCCCGCCTGTTTAGCCTGGACAAGCCGCGGGCGGATGAGCCGCTCATCGAGACGGCCGCTATGGTTCTGAGCGTGACCAAGTTCCCACAGATGACCGAATACGATGCGTTTGGCGTTGACCTTCTTCACAGCTTTGCGGACGTCGATTCCGCAGCCGGGAAAGAACAACCACAGGTCAGGGCGTCCCCAGACGGTGTTCAGTTTCGGCTCCGTGCCGCGTCCGCTGTCGCCGGTGTGGTAGAGGATGAAGTCGCCAAATTTTATCTCAAACGCCGTTGTGAAGTCGATCAAATGTTCGTTGTGGTCGATAAGCGACGTGCGTATTTCCACGTCTTTGAACTTGAACGTCTTTACGCCGCGAATAAAGCCGCAGTCCTTCTCCATGTCCTTTACGCCGTTGTTGTAGGATCTGTGGATGTTAGAAGATCGTTTGAAGGTAGGTGGGGCTTTTGTAAAGAGGCAATAATTTATCTACTTAGCACTGTTTTATCAGTGGCGTATACTCCATAAAAATCCGTTATTAATATTCAAAAATTATTAG
>CACXSS010000183.1 GCA_902770245.1 uncultured Planctomycetota bacterium
TTATATTCCTGTTGGTTGTGTATGCTGAATTGATTTGACAAGCGCTCCAGCCGGCGGAACGAATCTTGTCACGCTCCGCCGACGCTGTAACGTTATGACTATTTAATCGCCTTGGCGAGGATGTCTTCTTCGCGGAGGATTTTGACGTCCTTTCCGTCAACGGTGATGTCGTTTCCGGCGTACTTGCCGTAAATGACTTCGTCGCCAACGGCAACGGACAGTTCAGCGCGAGTTCCGTCGTCGAGCAGTTTGCCCGGACCAACGGCGATTACGGTTCCACGCTGCTGCTTTTCTTTGGCGTTGTCCGGCAGAACGATGCCGCCAGCGGTAACGGATTCAGCTTCTTTCGGTTCGACAACGACGCGATCTTCCAACGGTTTCAAGCAAAACTTAGCCATTATATTGTATCTCCTGATTGAATATGTTGATTTGAAATTCGATGATTGTTTTTTAGTTGCGAGTTGCGAGAAACGCAAGCGCCACTCTCTATTACATCATGCCAGGCATTCCGCCCATGCCGCCCATTCCGGGAGCGCCGCCAGCCGGGGCTTCGGGTTCTTCTTTCGGAATGATGGTGATGGAGCAGCTTGTCGTGAGCAGCAAACCGGCAACGGACGCCGCGTTAATCAAAGCGGTTTGAACGACTTTGACCGGGTCAATGACGCCCGCGTCGATGAGGTTGCAGTAAGCGTCTTTGTCTGCATCGTAGCCTTCGGCGAAATTCTTCATGCGAAGAACGCGGTTGACGACGATTCCGCCGTCAACGCCGGCGTTGTCTGCAATGGCGCGAGTCGGCGCGGATAAGGCGCGTTTGAGAATCTGAGCGCCCAGAGCTTCGTCGCCCTTGAGTTTGAGGGAATCGACCGCAGCCGCGCAGCGCAGCAAAGCGGTTCCGCCGCCGGGGACGATGCCCTTGTCCAACGCAGCGGCTGTAGCGGCTTTGGCGTCGTCAAGCAGGTACTTGCGTTCTTTCATTTCCGTTTCTGTCGTAGCGCCGACTTTAATCTGGGCTACGCCGCCTGCCAGTTTCGCCAAGCGTTCCTGCAGCTTTTCGCGGTCGTAATCGCTGGTCGTCTTTTCGATTTCAGCGCGAATCTGTTCCGCTCTGCCCGCGATAGCGTCTTTGGCTCCCGCGCCGTCAACGATGGTCGTTTTGTCGGACGCGATAATAATCTTTTTGCATTTGCCCAAGTCGGAAATCTGAACCGATTCCAGCTTGACGCCCAGGTCTTTGAAAATAGCGTTGCCGCCGGTGAGGGTGGCAATGTCGCCCAGCATCGCCTTGCGGCGATCGCCGTATCCCGGAGCCTTGACAGCCGCGACGTTGAGAATGCCGCGCATCTTGTTGACAACCAGAGTCGCCAGCGCGTCGCCTTCAATGTCTTCTGCAATGATTACCAGCGGTTTGCCGGACTTGCTGACCGCTTCCAGAATCGGAACCAGAGCCTTGACGTTGGAAATCTTTTCTTCGTAAATGAGAATGAGCGGGTTGTCGAATTCAACCAGCTGCTTTTCTTCGTTGTTGACGAAATGAGGAGACAGGTATCCGCGATCGAACTGCATGCCCTCGACAACGTCAACGACCGTTTCAAATCCTTTGCCCTCTTCAACGGTGATAACGCCGTTTTTGCCAACTTTGAGGAACGCTTCTGCCAGAATGGCGCCGACGGTCGGGTCGTTATTGCCAGCCAAAGACGCGACTTGCGAGATTTCCTTTTTGCTCTTTTCGTCGATCTTTTTGGCGTTGGCTTCAATTTCAGCCGCGACAGCGTCTGCCGCCTTGGAAATGCCGCGAGCCAAAGACATCGGGTCTGCACCGGCGGTTACGTTTTTCAGACCTTCTTTATAAATAGCTTCCGCCAGAACGGTTGCAGTCGTCGTGCCGTCGCCAGAGACGTCGTTTGTTTTAGACGCCGCTTCTTTAACCAGCTGCGCGCCGAGGTTTTCTTCCGGATCTTCCAGTTCAATATCTTTGGCTACCGTTACGCCGTCTTTGGTTACCTTCGGGGAACCCCAGCCTTTATCCAATACGACGTTTCGACCGCGCGGACCTAAAGTGCTTTTTACCGCGCGAGCCAGTTTCTCAACGCCCGCCAAAATCGGCTGACGAGCCTTGTCATCAAAAGCCATCTGTTTTGCCACAGCGCTTCCTCCTTAAATGCTTGAATTTTGATTTATGATCTGTCGACTATTTGCGAACTTAAACTTTTAAATAATATACGTATCGCAAATATCGACTCCCATTACAATTTTGACAAATTAAACAATTATCCTCTCAATGTGCAATTTCTATGCCAATCCCTAAAATCCGCCAAAATAGACTCTCTAAGCGGATATGTGGATAATTTAAGTAAAGTAGGGTAAATAATTTCGATTTGTAATATATTTAACAGAGATATTTATATATCAAAGCGCCAATTTGGCAGGGGGGAGTCAATTAGCAATTATCAATTAGCAATTACGCAAAGCGCTGATCTCAAGATGTCGCTTTCCTTACGGAGGGACGACGTCCACGTCGACCGCAGGCGTCCTCGCCTGCCAATGGAACAAAGCCCTGCTAAAATCTGCGACGCAGCCGAAAACCTTACCGGATCGCGGGTTTTACCCGCTTATTACTCTGTTGTGCCAGAGCGATCAATGCTGTGTTATCAATACATAATAGGCAATTATTAAAAATATAATTAATGCGGCAACAAAGATTATTGCAGCCAGAACGTTTGTAATAAACGCTATTGCAAATGACAACAACCTGGTTTTAATATACATAAATAAATTTGTCAGGATTTGCAAAAGACACGCCGCCGCCATTATAAACAGAAAAAATCTTTTGAGTTCCGCCCAATTTAATATATTGGATATATAGGATAATAGTAAGAAACAGGGGTATCCAATTGTCATTATCGTTGTAAAAATCAGAATGGTTTTTATAATTGTTTCCGTATCATCCTTATTGACGCTTTGAATTCCCCAGCAGGTTTCACGTTTATTATTTTGTATGTAATTAACAACAGGAGGAATGCTGGAAACAGCAATCAAAACAGGAGCGATAAAAAAACAAACAATCGGGAACGCTATGCATCCATAAAAGCTCGTAACCAGAAGAAGCGCCAGGACAATTATTGCTATTGATAAAATAACGATTGATGAAATAACGTAATTGCGGTTGTTCATGGCAACGCCATTTGTCCTTTCTAAAAATGGTTATCGAAACGCATAAATGAACAGTAACGTCGACAAAGTCATCAACTTTATCTTTTGAACCGTCTGAAATGCTAAGCCATGGAAACGCCGTTCATAACATCGTCCGCTTCTTCAGACAAGCCAATTTCCAAACTTGTCAAAATATCAGACCAATCGACTTCGTTTTCCGCTGTTTTGTTATTGTCCATTTATTTTCAAATCACGTTTTGCAATTATCCAAGTGTTTTTTGAATAATTCGTATATTGTTCTGTTTTCTCCTTCGTTATCGTCTTCCGTTTCTTTGTGCTATTTGCGTTCTTTACGGCTAAAAAAACTTCGGCGGACTTACGTCCGCGATCCGGTAGGATTTTCTTCTTCGTCGCAGGACGTTGGCGGGGCGAAGGTTGACCCCGCCTGATCGCGTTTAATTGTACCCTGAAACCAGCTTTAGCAGCGCGTTGCAGACGGTTGTTTCTTCGCAGACGACCATATCGGCGCCGGCGCGCTGCAACAGTTTGATGTTGAGATTGTATCGAACCCGGCAGAGAATTGAGCAGTCCGGGTTCATGTCGTGACAGGCACGGACGATGTCCAGTGCGGTCATGTCGTCGGGAGTGGTAACGAAAACGGCGGACGCTTTTTCTATTCCCGCTTTGGTGAGAACGTCCGGCTTTGTAGCGTCGCCGCTGATGGCGGTGATGCCCTCTTGAGCGAATCGATAGATGTTGATGGGGCTGTAGTCGATAACGCTGACGATTTTGCCCATCGTTTCCAATCGGGCGGCAAGAAGAGTCCCGATGTGCCCGACTCCAATTACAATCACGTGATCGAGAGAGCCGGAATCCAGAGCCTTCTGAATTGGAGATTGGTCTTGAACGTCGTCAAACGGCTCAACTTCCGGCTTTCCGATTTTAACGCCGATCTTAACAAGGTGAGGCGTGATAACCATCGACGCGACTGACACAAACAGAATCGTATGATACACAACGGGGGCAATCTCGTTGGAAGCGACCAGCAAAAGCATAAAAGCCAATTCTCCGACCTGAGCCATGCACAAACCGTAGCCGATGGCGGATCGTTTTTTAAATCCGCAAACTTTAAGCGCACACCCGGCGGCAAGCATTTTCAAAAGAATCACGGCAATGAGACTGCCGAAACACAGAAACGGGTGAGTCTGGAGGATGCTAAAGTTCATCAACATGCCCAGCGAGATGAAGAACATGGCGGAAAACGATTCGCTAAACGGCATGAACAAGGCTTCGATTTGATTGGTGAGCCGATTTTCGCCCAGGACGATGCCAGCCGCTAACGCGCCCAACGCCGGGGTCAATCCCAGCAAAACCGCCAGCGAGCACAATCCCATTAAAATAAACAGTACAAAAGCGATAACCAATTCTTTTGCCCGCATTTTCTCAAATTTAGAAGCCAGATATTTCATCATGACAATTTTCCCAAGGACGACAACCAGACAGAAAATAATCGTCTTGATTGTCATGCCGACCCAGTACATGGCGTCCGGGGAGGATTTGTCGCCGGAAAGAACCGGAACGAGCAGCAAGATCGGAACGAGGGCAAGGTCTTGAAACAGCAGAACGCCCAGCGTCCCCTTGGCGCGGTGTGACGCCGCAACGCCTTCGTCCTGTAAACTCTTATACGCCAGCGCCGTTGAACTGAGCGAAAAGACAAAACCGACTATAGCGCTTATTCCCCATGGCAAATGGACAATATAACGGAAAAACAGCGTCGTTGGGATGCACGTTAACGCAATTTGCAGCGTACCTCCGATAAACATAAACTTCGACATCGCCGCCATTTTATCGAGCGTGAATTCCATGCCAATGGAGAACAAGAGCAGCAAGACGCCGAATTGCGCGATACATTCCATAAACGTCTTGTCCATTTCTTCCAGCTGTTCGTCTTTGGTTTCCACAACGATTTCATCTGCGATAGACGAATCGACATTTTCATTGACTTCCTGCTTGATCTTGCTGATTTCAACGGATTTGGACGTGATGTGAGAGCCAATCAAACCAAAGCAATCCGGACCGATTACTGCTCCAGCGAGCATATACCCGATCAACAGAGAAATATTAAATCGTTTGCAAATCCAGCCGACTGCAAAACCGGCAAGTAAAATTACGGTTAAATGAAATAATATTAAGTTAGGCATATTGGGATTGTTAGTTTAATATTGAAATATCAGAAAAAGGAGAATGTTGAAGATTATCCTGATGTTCTCACTTTTCCATTTTGTCAATCTCATCGGATTGACTTTAAGATAGTTTCTGATATAATTCATATTATAATAAACGATTCGAAAGAAATTGCAATCCCAATTTTATCACTTTTACAATTTACGGTACAAAATTATGAAAGTAGTAGCATTTAACGGCAGTCCCCGGCGCGACGGAAACACGTACACTCTGCTGACAAAGGTTTTAGATCCGATTCAGGCGGCGGGAATTGAAACGGAAATCGTTCAGATTGGCGGACAGCTGGTTCACGGCTGCGCGGCTTGTTTGACTTGCAGAACGAAAACGCCGGGACGCTGCGTTTTTGAAGACGATTTCGTCAACGACTGCGCTGACAAGTGCCGTCAGGCGGACGCGATTATTATCGGCACGCCGACGTATTATTCAGACGTCTCGACGGAAGTCAAGGCGTTTATTGACCGCGTTGGGTACGTTCTCGGTCCGGAGGGCGCGCTGAAGCATAAACCCGGTTGCGCGGTCGCCGCCGTTCGACGAGGCGGAGCGACTCACGCTATCGATACGATTAACCATTTCTTTATGCTCAACAATATGTACATCGTTTGCGGAACGTATTGGAACATGGGTTACGGACGCAACAAGGGCGAATGCCTCGATGACGCCGAGGGGCTCAAAAACATGCAGGCGCTGGGCGAGAACATGGTCTGGATTTTGGAAAAGATCGGGAAATAATTGTAAGCTAAGGTCTTTCTTAGTCAGTTAGCACACGGATTTTACGGATTAAACGGATATTCACCGATTGATTAATTTAGGTTCTTACTCGATTTTATACTCAATATTAAAAATATCGTTTTTTAATTACAAAGCTAAGAATTACCGAACAACCAATCGGTGCGAATCCGTCCCATCCGTCGAATCCGTGTACGGACTGACCCGGCATAACCCTTTGACGGCTCGCTCAAATCACCAGATTTCCGGTTTTTCCAGCTTGCGTTTGCTCAAGCGTTTGTCGATTTGGAACAGGACGCACGGCGCGGAATCGCCTTCCCGAATCTGCTCAAGAATTTCGCTGGCAGACGCCTCTTCTTCCACCTGTTCCCGGACGTACCAGTTGAGGAACTCGACGGTCGCGAAGTCTTTTTCCGCGTGCGCCAGAGCGACCATGGCGTCGATGTCGGCGGTAACGACCTGTTCCTGTTCTAAAGACGCCTGGTACATTTCCTCAATGGACGTCCAGTTCATTTCAACGGCTTCGATGCCGGTTGCCGCAACCTTTCCTCCGCGGTCGATGAGGTATTTCATAAACCCTTCGCCGTGGTAGAACTCTTCTTTCGCCTGAACTTCAAACCAGTTGGCGAACCCATTCATGTTCATTTCGCTGGCTCTGGCGGACATCGACAGATAAAGGTACGCGGAATAGAATTCGTTGTTCATTTGGCGGTTAATCGCCGATTGCATTTCTTGTGATATTTTCATGGAATTGTTTCTCCTGAGGTTGTATTAGAGGAAGCTCCCGCTCCGCACGTCAGAGCGAGTATTTATGGAATTTTATAAGACCGGGGAAGTAGGTTATAGAGTTAGGAATTAGGAGTGAGGAGTGAGGAGTTGACGCAAGCGCTAACT
>CACXSS010000184.1:0-6971 GCA_902770245.1 uncultured Planctomycetota bacterium
TATGCTTGGTTCAACAAACCAAAATACGTAAGAAAATTTTAGATTTTTATCTAAATTTTTCTTATTCAACTACTTGACTTTATTACAGTAACTCCGAAAAAATTTTTTCGCAGCCGAAGGTCGGGGAGTGCGGCGCCCCCAGGCGCCGCCTTGTCCAATGCCCCGCTAAAAGACATCGACGCAGTCTAAATCACTCGAGATTTTTGTAACACACTGGTTAAGGCGGCGGCAAGCCGCCGCACTCCCCGACGCAAAGCGCTCCTCGATGCGAGATGTTACATCGCGTCAAACTGTAGGACGCGAATTTCTCTCGGTTTCAGTTTGAACGTGATTGTATCGCCCTGTTTGTACGTCTTGTTCAGACCGTCTTGTGAGCCGACGACCGCTTTGACGGCGTACGTCTTGCCGTCGTTGGGAATCATGCCGATGGCGCGGTCGAGGGTAACGGCGATTTCTTTTTCCTCGGAGCGGTTGGGGTTGTGAACCGACAGGTACCCTTTCTTGCCGTCCCAGCCGGAATAGCCGTAGGGAGCGCCCGACGCTGGCTGAGCTCCGAACATTCTCGCCCGGGCAAAGCAGGGATAGATTTCGTCTGCCCATTTCAAGCCCTCGGCTAAAACGTTCCAGTCGGATTCGTTCAATACGCGCGGGCGGAGGTACATTTCAACGAATCCCGTTCCTCGGGTGAGGTGCATGAACAGGTATTCCCGGAACGTCTGTTCCGGCTCGCCGCTGGCGTTCTTTTTCGGTTCGTGATTGAACAGCGCGTTGAGCGGGAACTGGACTTTGTCGATAAAGACGATTTCGTGATAGATGTTGTCTCGATAGGTCAGCTCGCCCGTTCGGTCGGACCCGGAAGCCGCGTCGCCGGCGTTGATCATCCAAACGGTATCGACGTATCCCAGCCACCACGGGCTAAGCCACGCGCCGTTGGAAATGACAATATAAACGTCCGGATTGACCTGGCGCATTTTGGAGAAAATCTGCATCAGCCGTTCCGTACCTGCGACCATGTAGTACTCTTTCAGCTCGTCGTATTTCGTATCGTTGAGCCGGGCGTCGTTAAAGGAGAACCCTTCCGTTCCCAGCTGCGGCATGGCGGGACAGCCGCGCCCGGTAATCTCGAAATCCCGGATGTTGAGATGCCCAAACAGCCCGTCGAGCTTGAAGAAGCAGACGCCCTGCTGCGTCAGTTCGACCATGCGCTTTTCCAAATCCGCCATGTATTTCGGACCGCACAGAGACATGGATCGGGTCAGGGCTTCGTATCCCTCTTGGCGATAAAGATTTACCATGCCGCCGCAGTTGAACACGCAGCCGGGGCTGAGCCACAAGCCCAGATGGGAGTTGACGGCTTTCATGTCCTGAAACGTCGAGGCGAAATCCGGGTCGAACTTCCCGTTGACGGGCCAGGCTTGCTGAAAGATTCTGCGGCTGTTTTCCTGCCAGCCGTCGTCGATAACGTAAGCGGACAGCGGCTTGACGCCCCGTTTGACGCACAGTTCCTCGTTGATTTTGTTGACGCTCGCTTTGAACGAGTTCCGATTCACGCCGCCGCCCCAGTCAAACCAGGCGTTGTACTGCGTCTGAAGCCGGAACGCGTGAGCGCGAATCGTGTCAATGTACTGCTGAAAACAGTCGGCGACGAATTTCGGGTCGTCTGCCGCGCCGCAGACTGACCAGTAGGACAGATACGTCTGACCGCCTGCGATTTCCTTTCCCCATAAATAGCCGCACTGCAGGACGCTGTTTTCAACCGTGTTGTGCGCCGCCGGGAACTCGACGCCCCAAAACGTCCCGCTTTGCGTTGTGTACAGCGGCTGACCCAGGTTCGGACGCCAGTTGTCGGGCGCCTGAGAAGTCATGGCGTTGCACGTATAAATCTGCAAAGCGTCCGGCGCGGGAATGGAATCGACTTCGATGTATTCCAGCGTAATCGGCTTTTCAGACTGGATTTCCAACCGCTTGCGGAGGAAGAAGTCTGAATCTTTGAGTTCGTATCGAACTGTAACGGTCAAGCCCCGGTCTTTGTTTTCCAGCGTAAACGCCGCTCCCGAGCCCGCCGCGCCGTCCAGCTTGTACTGTTCCGCTTTTGTACAGATAAAATCGGACGTCGAGAGAACTTCGTCGCCATCGACAAACTGCGTTCCCTTCGAAACGCGGAGCTTGAACTCCGCCGCGTTGTCGGGATTCCACGCCGTTTGGGCGCGAAGGTTCTCGATTCGCGTCGTTCGCAAAACGCCGTCGGAAACCGTCATCGTTCGGCTTAAAAACGCGTTGGACAGCGTAACGGACTGGTTCTCCGCCGCCTGAGTGAAATTCAAAACAAAACCGGCAATGATTGCCGCCGCAAGGAAGGTAAGTTGTTTCATGATAGGGAAGTTGCGAGTTGCGAGTTGCGAGTTGCGAGAAGACGCAAAACGCAGACTCTGGGATTTGTACTTGTCAATAACCATATCGTGAATTATAATAGAAGTTTAGATTCAATGCAAGAGCGGGGCAGGGGGCTGTCTTGCTTTTCTTTTTTAATTCTGGTAGAATTGTTTTCATGATGAAAAAGCTGAGATTATTCTGCCGAATGTTGGTTGCTGCCGCGGTCTTGACGATCGCAGCGTTTGCTGAACGAATTGAACCGCTGGTTGACGTCTACTCCAGCGCTATTGAACCGGGAAAGAGCCTGACGATTCCCGTTCCCGCTCAAACGATTAAACGGATTATTCAAAGTCAGAACGGCGACAATCCACAGACTGCCGCCGTTGCGGCGCTGCGGCTTAAATTGTCGGTTGTCAATCCAAAAAGCTCGTGGACGCTTTTGGCGTCGCCCAAAATTCGTCTGGAAAACGGGGAGAATAAATACGAGGTCTTGCCGTTTACTCAGGGAAAGCCCAACCTCGGACCGATGGCGTCTGGGGCGGAGCTGGAACTGACGTTTGAACTGGACGACAAATTCGATTCCAATCAGGATTCCAAACTGGTCATTCCCAACGGGGTTTACAGCTGGAGCGCTCCGACGGGCGAGTACGTCCTGAACGTCTATTCCGGATTCAAACTGCAAGCGGAATTCACCGTTGACGGTCTAAACCGTCTGTACCGGATTTCCGTTAATGCGGTTCCGGAAATGACGCGATTCGTCTGGACTGTTCCCGCTGACGACGCTCAGCAGAGCGTTCAAATTGAAACGAAGCAAGGCAAGCTCAAGCGGCGGTTCCCGGAATTCGCAGACGGTCGAAAGGAATTTGACGTTCTTTTAGACGTCTACGCTGACGGTCAGGCTGAAGCGATTCATGTAACAGTTCATGTCAAAGGGAATTCGAACCCGACGCCCGTCCCGCTGGCGCCGGGCGAACGTCTGGTTGGTTTGTGTTTCTATGGAAGCGAACATTGCGTTGAGTACGTTGACGAGTTAATTGATCAGAAGTTGGGCAACCTTGCTGTCTTCTGGCCCGGCGCGCCGGTGCGTCCGAATCATTCTGGCGTTACAGAACGAGACGTTATCGCCAAACTGGCGGACAACGGCGTGTATTCCATGAGCATCTACAAGCGCGACAGCCGTCAGCAGGTTGAGGAATTAACCTCGGCGGCGAAGAACCGCTATTTTCTCAATAACAATATTGGCGAGTTCGCCAGTTTCCTGTATCAGGACGCTCGAAGCGCTCAGGCGTGCCATTACAACCAGTCGCTGGCGGACGTCATGCTTTGCCGCGACGCCTTGGTCGAGACGTACGTTGGCTGGGGAGCGAAGCTGTATCATTCCACCTACGATTACGTCTTTTCGACGTCCGGCTCCTCGCTGGCGAACTACGAGCTGGAAGGCGGCGTCGATTTTATGTGTTCTGAACTGTACGCTATCGGAGCGCAGAACCTGGCGTGGGCAAGCGCGGAGATGCGCGGCGCGGCGCGAAAATGGCAGCCGGAATTCTGGGGCGGATGGCTGGCGCATGAATGGCAGACGTGCGATTATCCGTTCCAGGCGCCGCAGAAATTTCAGCTTCTCAAGGCGGGACTGTATCAGCAGTATCTCATGGGAAGCCGGTTTATTGTGCTGGAATCCGGCTCACAGTCGACTCAGGCGGGACAATACACCGCTCAATCCGACAAGAAGAATTTCGGGCATGACGACCCTGTCCCGGCGGAATATCGCCGTCAGATGAAGGAATTCTATGCGTTCGTCCAGCAGGCGCCTAAACGGCTGGACAGTCCGCAGACGCGCATTGCCGTCGCGATGGGAAACGGGGACTGTTACGTTGGAATGTACATGCACAGCGCGGTTTGGGCGCAGCACGAAGCCGCCGCGAAAGACCCACGCTGGAAATACGGTCCTCCGGAACGGCTCAGTCTGGCGGTTCAGCAAGTCTTCTTCCCCCTCGACCCGTCGGCGACAGCCCCGTATAACAATCGGTTTTTGGCGGGATCGCCCTACGGTCAAACGGACGTCGTCTTTCTGGACGAGTTCACCCGGTTGAAGGATTTGACGCGATACAAGCTGGTTGTCTGTACAGGCTGGAATACCATGGTGCCGGGGATTATGCAGACGCTGTCGCAGTACGTCCGTCAGGGCGGAACTGTATTCCTTGTAACGCCGCAGCTGTCAACGCGAACCGACCGAGAATACTCTCAGTACGCGCCGTCCGACCTGATAGCAAACGGCGTTTTGAAGCCGCTGATCGATATGGAAATCGTAGAACGTCAGGACGTATCGGGAACTGTGGAATCCGATTGGCTTACGGAGGGAAAAGAGCGTCTGGAAACGTCGATTGCGAAGTTTAATCCAACGGAACCGTCGGCTGACTCGCAGCCCTTGGAAACGCTGGCGTCGATTGACGGCAAGCCGCTTTTGATTCGTCAGCGGCAAGGGCAGGGCGCTGTCTATTTGCTTTTATCGTGGACGTATCCCGGCGACGGCGCGGCAAAGACGCTGCTGCAATCAATTCTGAAAACGCTGGGAAAAGAGTTCAGCGGGACGAAAGTCGGCGATATTGACGTCCTCTCCGATACGCTGCCGTCTGAAAGCCTGTCCTGGGCGGTTTACGAGAATTCCGTCGACCTGCTCAACCTGGACTGCAACCGCAGTCGAACTGTAACAATCGCCTTGCCCGGCGCGCCCGACAAACTGATTACCGTTACCTTCGGTCCGGCGGAACTGAAAACGATAAACAGGGAGTAGGGGATAGGGAGTAGACGCAAAGCGTTTATTCTATTAACTCCTTATCCCTTTTCCTTATCACGGCTGTATTCTCTTGACAATGACTTATTTTTGGTTAAAATGAATATAGAGAAGTCAATGGATAATAGCTTTATTTCAAATTAACGTTTGTTTCTCAAAATAGAGAGATTTGATTCATAATGGAAAACCCAAAACTGACAAATGACCTGGTTTTCAGCTTTTTGATGACCAGTGCAGGATCTGAACCGGTCGTTCAATCGTTTGTCAACGCTACGCTGGAAGACGCCGGACGACCGCTGACGAAATCGGTTTCAATTCTCAGCCCTTTCGTTATCAGTTCGTTTAATTCCGGTAAACTCAGTATTTTAGACGTTAAAGCGCAGAGCGTAAACGGACAGTATTTCAATATTGAAATGCAAACTGTGAACAAAACCGGGTTTCATAACCGTATATTATATTATGGGAGCAAACTCTACAGCGAACAGTTGACCTCAGGAGAAGATTATACGCTTCTCAATCCTGTTGTGTCGATTGTCGTTGCCCAATTTGTGATGTTTCCCAACCTCCCGGGAATGCACAATGTTTTTACTCTGGCGTCTGAAAAGAATCCACGAGTTGTTTTTTCAGATCAATTGCAAGTTCACTCCATCGAATTGACGAAAGGAAATATCATGAGCGCTTCAGAAATCAATCCCAGTCTTCAGAATTGGATCGAATTTTTGAATAACGGTCATTTGAAGTCGGAAGAAGAACTGACCGAACTTATTACCGATCCCGGCTTGGCGATGGCTGTTGAGAAGTACAATTCCCTGCGTCAAGACCCTCAACTTCGTGAGTTGGCTTTGGCAAGAGAGAAAGCAGAACGCGACAGACGGGCAGAATTGAGTTTTGCTCGTAATGAGGGGCTTGAGGAAGGACGAGCGGAAGGACGAGCTGAGGGACGAGCTGAGGGACGAGCTGAAGGGCGAGCTGAAGGTTTGAAAGATTCTATTTTCAAACGCTTTATAAAGCGATTTCCCAATGGCGGGGTTTCCGAACTTGAGCAGATTCTTGCGTCAGTTTCAGACGAACAGATTCTCAGCGATATTATAGACTATATTTTTGACAGCTCAAGCGAGACAGAACTTCTGGAAAAAGTCCAGCAGCGTCTTGCAAGCAAGTCGTGAGGGGTTATTTCAGGCGTTAACTCTGTAAAACGAACGCCAATTGATGTCAGACATGATTTTTAAAACGTTGCAGACGAAAAATGAATCTTGGTTTTCCGTCTGCGATGTTTTTATTCTTAAAAGATTTTTTCAAAAGATTAGTAAACGCCTTTGTTTTTGGGGCGTGAAGACTCGGAACTGACCGTTCCTTCGTGATTTTTGGCGAACGGAGACGGCGGAATCGGGTGAGCGTCGTCGCGGCGGACGGCTTCTTCCTGCTGGAACGATTCGGCAAACGGATCTTCGTAACGGGCTTCCATCTCGAAACTATCGTCAGGCTGATCAGCGGTTTCGTCAGCGTTGTCGGAAGCGTTTATCGGAGGATCCAGATAGTCAACTGTGTTGTACGAGGTAAAGTATTCTTCCAGCTGGTCGAGCCTTTCGATAATGCTTTTAGCTCGATTGATCGTTCTGTCAAGTTGATTGTCAGAATCTTCAACTGGGGTCGGCTGACGCTGTTCTTCTTTAGTCGTTTCCCGGTCAGCTGAGGGAAGCAGTTCGTTTATCAAAGACTGGGCTTTGTCCAAGTCGTCAAAGTTGACAGCGAAACGGTCGATATTGTCTTCTTTTTTAGACGTCTTTTTAGGCTCTTTGGATTTGTT
>CACXSS010000184.1:7063-12984 GCA_902770245.1 uncultured Planctomycetota bacterium
AATTGTAATACTCTTCGTCTGTCATGACAGACTTGTCGTCAGCGTCTGCAAGAGCATCGTCGTCGACGTCGCCTGCTGATTTCCAGTCGCCGTCAGACGATTTCCAGTCTGAATCGTCGTCCAGAGAACCGAATTCTATGCAGGATTCGTTATTGGAGTTCTCGGAAACGCTGCTTTGAGTCGGGTCTGGCAGAGACTGCATTTGCGCCCAAACGGACTGGATAAAGTCGGCTTCAATAACCAGACGCTTCTGCTCAACGGCGGCAAGGTACGCTTGATCGCACAGTTGAGAAACCAGACGCTGTACTCCGCCGGTGGCAGTGTAAACAGCGTCGCAGGCTTCAACGGAGAATTTGCGAATGCGGTCAACCGACTTGGGCGGAACTTTATCTTTGAACGCTTTAAGTCTTGCTGCAATGTACGATGCAACCTCTTTTTTCGACCACGGATCCAAACAAACCCGGGTGGAAATGCGCTGCTGAAAACTTTCCAGACGCGGGTGCGACAGGTTTTCTTCCAGCCGCAAATCGCCGCTGAGAACGACGGACAATCCGCTGGCGCGGCGTGTGCGCCCGTTGCTTAGCTGTCGGATTTCTTCTAACGTTTCCTGGGGAAGATTATGCGCTTCGTCGATAATCAAAGCCAATCCCGCCGGATAGCGAGCCGGGTCGGTTAGAATATCCAGAACGGAAAGGCGCATTTCGTTTTCGTCCAAGCCCAGGTATGGGCGTTCCAGTTCAAATAAAATGGATTGATACAGCGCTTTGGGCGTGCAGCCGTTGGTATTATTGATTGTAATGGCGTACATGTCGTTGACTAACGCGTTAGCCAGCATTGTGCATAAGAGAGATTTTCCAGTCCCGGTCGCGCCCAGAATTATAGCCGTTCCCTCGCGTCGCCTGACGCACCGGACAAGCGATTTTAACGCCGCTTCCGTTGCTTTGGTTGGATAGAAACCATCTTCAAAGCTGAAGTAGTGAAACGGGGTCTGACTGGTCAAAACGGTAGTTCGTTTAAACATATTAACGCCTTTCAAATATTAAAATTCTTTTTCTCAATCGACATATTTGACTATATAACTTGAGAACGAGTATAAAAAAGATTCTGTAACAAAATAAAACAGACAGGTAAAATGGGGAAACTGTTCCGATGGCGTATATTCGGGTATTTTTTGACCTCGAAAAAATTTTTTTGATTTTTTAAAAAATTTTTTATGTGTTAATTTGAGCAAGAAAAGAATTATCTATTTTATCATTTGCTTTTGAGTATCAAGATATAGGGGGTAAAATAATTAACTATTGCAGGATATAGATGTCTTGTGGTATATGGGAATTTGAAGTCGAAAGAATAAAATGGCAGGGCTTCGTTCTGATAGGAAAAAAAGCTGTTTTACGAAAAAAATTCGTATTGACGGAAATTGGTTTTTGGGGTATTTTATGAACAATGATTTTATTGAGAGCACGGACGCAATCAATAAAATTTAAAAATCAGGAAACGGAATGGTCTTTTTTGATGTTCATTTTGAAATTGTCATCAGTTTGAAAACTCCTTAAGGGGCTTGAAAAGCATAAAAGATATTCCACAACATAATTTGTCTGGAAATAAAGAAGGATGCTTTATCTTCCCCCCCGGGGATAGGACAGATTATTTGCGTCGGTTGAAATGGAGTTCAATGCGACGCATTTTTTGTTTCTTGTATTAATAGACGTTTAACGTCGGAAAAAAGTTTCTTCAATATATTTCTGGATGAGTTTATCTGTTGCCGCCTTTTATCGGGAACAAGATTGGCGTGTATAACGTCTATAATTTTATAGGGAAACGTCTTGCGATTATTAAAGTTATGCGAGAATAATTTTCCTGTCCCAGCTTGACATATTATTATTCTTGACTACAATATGTTTATAATAGTGAAAAAACTGAAGTACATTATTAAATATTATGAAAGGAACCATTATGCAATTGTGCAATAAAATGTTGTCGATGTTGTTCGCCGTGGTTGCGATTTGCTTGACAAGCGTCGCGTTTGCAAACGTTGAGGCGTATAACAACGCCGTTGAAGACGTTCGCGGCTATCTGGCGGGTATGAACCCGGAAATGGCGCGCGCTTCTTTGAAGGACGCTTTGAAACATGCGACTGACCGATATCAAAAGACCGAAATCGCCCGGCTGGAAGAATGCATCTATCTGATTGAGGATTATCTCAACGTGATGTCGAATTTCTGCGCCAATAACGCGCTTGACGATAAAGAAATTAAGCTGTCGGAGACGGATTTCGCCAAGATCGTTGAAATGAAAAAGGATCGCGTAACCGTTCGCGCTCAGGGCGTTAACAAAACGTATCAGATCAACCAACTGTCGCCGAAATTCGTTAGGATTCTGGTTGGAAAATCGTACAACGCCAACAAAGACAATCAGGCGGTATTTGGGGCTTTTGAAGCGTTCCATCCCAAAGGAGACAGAGCGCTGGCAGAGAAGCTGTGGAAGGCGGCAGGCATGAGTTCTCAAATGATGGAAGAACTGGACGTTCCTCGCGTTCCGCCGATTATTCAGCGCGGACCGGACAAGCGACTGTCCATCCCAACAGACGAGGAAGTTGCAAAGGGTATGGAATTTGTCAACAACAAATTCGCCAAGTTTATCGATAACGCCGATACTCCCCAGGCGAAAATCAAGCTGTCCAATCAGCTTATTCAGATGGCGGCTAAAAACAAGGCTATGACTCCTGGTCAGAAAATGGCGTGCTTTAAAGAAGCGGAAAAACAGGTCAAGGATATTCTTCAGATTTCGCCTCGATACGACGTTTTGGAACAGAAGGAAAAGGTTTTCAAGACCAGAACGTTCCGTCAGCGATACGAGCTTGTCAGCGCCGCTAACGCAGATCCGTCAGATCCGGACGCCTGCAAAGACATTGCCGCCGCTGCGGGAAAACTTCTCTTTGAGTGCGGAGAAACCAACCGGTTCGACGAAGCCAAGAAGATTATTCCTCTGGCAAAAACCGCCGCTCAAGTTTGCGGGAACTCGAAACTGTTCAAGTACGCCGACCAGGCGGAAAAATACCTCGAAGCTCAGGAAAAGAAAAACGCCGCGGATTGATATTAGGCAATAGGCAGTAGGCAGTAGGAGGGATTTCGATTCCTCCTACGTTTTTCGACAAATCATTCCGGCGCAAGCGCTCCCCCGAGAACGTCGCTTGCGCCAACTCCTCCCTCCTCACTCCTAATTTCTAACTCAATCCCTCTCCGACTCGCGAGTAATCTAAAAAACTCTCTCTCCCCGTCCTTGTCAAGAAATCTGAAAACTGTATAATAATAAAATGATACATTTTAATAGAGGAATTATATACCCATAACCCCCTTAAAAATCACCCAGCCAGAGCGTTTCGCAACGGGAAAATCGGATTGTTTCCCGAGTGCAAAACCGCTCGCAACCTCTGAGGTTCTACAACATGGATAAAATCAGATATCAGTGCATTACGTTCGACGACGTTCTTCTGGAACCGGCTTACAGCGAAATGGTGCCAGCCGACGTTGTCGTAAAAACCAATCTTACCAAGCGAATCCAGCTCAACATCCCGTTCATCAGCTCGCCCATGGACACGGTAACGGAATCCGCCATGGCGGTTGCCCTCGCACGGGAAGGGGGAATTGGAATTATTCATAAAAATCTGTCAATAGAGGCGCAATGCGCTGAGGTGGAAAAGGTAAAGCGTTCTGCCAACGGGATTATCGTCAATCCGGCGACGCTCCACGAGGACGCTACAGTCGAGCAGGCGCGCGTCATGATGGAGTCCAGCAACGTCTCCGGCATTCCAATCGTCGATGAAAATGGGCATTTGAAGGGGATTATCACCAAGCGAGACCTCCGCTTCCTGGAAGAGAAAGATATTCCGGTTAGTCAGGTTATGACGAAAAATAACCTGGTAACGGTTACGGGAAATGTAACCCTTGAGGAAGCTGAAAAAATTTTAATGAAAAAAAAGGTGGAGAAACTTCTTCTGATTGACGAAAAGAATACATTGACGGGACTTATTACGATTAAAGACATTGACATGACCCGTTCCTACCCCAACGCCTGCAAGGATTCGCAGGGCAGATTGCGAGTGGGAGCCGCCGTTGGAGTCAACGATTTTGATCGAATTGAAGCCCTCCTTGAGAAAGGCGTAGACGTTTTGGTTGTTGACAGCGCTCACGGGCACAGCAGCAACGTCCTCAAAACGGTCGCTGAAATCAAGAAACGATGGGATATAGACGTCATTGCCGGCAACGTAGTTACGGAAGAAGCGACGCAAGATCTCATCAAAGCTGGCGCGGACTGCGTTAAAGTTGGAATCGGACCAGGTTCGATTTGTACGACGCGCGTAGTCTCCGGCGTTGGCGTCCCCCAGATCAGCGCGGTAATGCACTGCGCCCAAGCCGCCGACAAGGCAGGCATTCCGATTATCGCCGACGGCGGCATTCGGTTCAGCGGCGACATTACCAAGGCAATCGCAGCGGGCGCGTCCTGCGTTATGTTGGGCGGCTTGCTGGCAGGGCTGGAAGAAAGCCCGGGAACCAAAATCATTTATCAGGGTCGTCAGTTCAAGACGTACCGCGGAATGGGTTCTCTGGGAGCCATGGTCAAGGGGTCAAGCGAACGCTATCGTCAGGGAAAGACAACCAAAGTAGAAAAACTCGTTCCAGAAGGCGTCGAAGGACGCGTCCCCTACAAGGGACCTCTGGGACCGTTCGTATACCAGTTGCTCGGAGGACTGAGAGCTGGTATGGGTTATTGCGGAACCAAAACCATTCAAGAATTGCGCACGGAAGCGAAATTCGTACAAGTTTCGCCTGCCAGTGTGCGGGAGAACCACCCCCATGACATCACCATTACACA
The DNA here is from genome assembly GCA_902770245.1 of uncultured Planctomycetota bacterium. GTDB lineage: Bacteria > Planctomycetota > Planctomycetia > Pirellulales > Thermoguttaceae > RUG11551. The sequence goes on from CACXSS010000184.1 coordinate 11,936, forward strand.
AGAAGCTCCGAACTACTCTTCGGAAGACGTTTTCTAAGTTCATTTCGGTCGCCGACAATGGATTGTCGGTCTTGACCGCCCTCGCAGCGTCAGGTCTCGTTTTGACGAGCCTGACCGCTCCCGCCTTCGCCGATGGATGGCAAGGCAGACACGCTTATTCGACGCCGATTGTTGCTCCGGCGTCTGCTGTTCAAGCGGCTCCTGTAAAACAGAACGCTCCACGAGAAAAAGTTCATCTGGTTGCCTATACCGCCAACAGCGACAATCTTCAGTGGGCAACGCCAGCTCAACCTCAGAACATCGGCGTTAAAACGATTCGTCAAACCGTTCGCCGAACTGCTTCCCCTTCTGTTCCGGCTGCCAATACGGTTGCTCAAACCTCCAGTCCGTACAGCGATCCGTTTGGAGACAGAACGCCTCGCACTCCTGCTGGAAATGCGCCTGTAGAATTGGAATCTGTTCCTGGTTTTGACAGCGATTTGCCGGATGTTGGTTTGCCGGACGGCGCTACGATGCCGGATCTGGAATCCGTTCCTCCGACCGCTCCCGCAGTCCCGGATACGGCGATGGACTCGGACGTTCCGATTACTCAGGAATTTGAAGACGCTGCGCCAGTCGCTCCGGCTGTTGAAGACGCTGCTCCTACCGCTCCGGTATTGGAAGACGTCGCTCCGGGCGCGTCCGCGAACCCGCCGGCTCCTGCGAATACGACAAAATCGTCCACTCCTGCTGCGCCTCGTCGTACGATTGACAATTCCAACCTCTCCCCGGCTATGCCGACAATAAAACCGCGAGATATTGAAGCTCCGTTTATCAGCTCTGGCGAAGATCCGCGCAATCGTATGAAGGAAAGCTGCCCTCCAGTGAGCAGCATCAAGCCGATTTCCCAGATTAGCAACGACATTGCCGCTCCTGAAGGAGAATTCCCCAACGAATGTACGCTCGGAGACGAACCGTTTGCCGGACGCAACTTCCAGCCGATTTGTTACTCTTGGGCGGCTCCCGGATTGGCAATCAACCCGCTGTACTTTGAAGAGCCGGCTCTGGAA
>CACXSS010000185.1 GCA_902770245.1 uncultured Planctomycetota bacterium
AGACGTCGTTCTCGTCCGGGTTATCCGACAGCCGCCATTTTTCCGGACGATCAAAGTTGTATCCAAACGAATTCCCTTCTACCGCGCCGAATTTCAGCGGTTCTTCCCCGACGTTGGGGTATCGCGCCAACGTCTGCGCTTCCCGGTTGACGTACAGGCTGGGAATCGGATTAACCGTATCGCCGACGCCGTAGCCGCGAGGACGAAGCTGACCGAAATCTGTTACGCCAGCCGCTTTGAGATCGCATTCCAAGACCTTGCCGCGAACGGATTCCGACAGACGCTGAAGAACGTCTTTATCTGTAACAGGAGCGAAATGCAACAGAGTTTTTCCGCCAGTCAAAAGCGCTTTGGCGTCAGGCGCCGCAACGATAAACAGATTTTTCACATCGTTGAGCTTGATTGCCTTTTCAACGTAATACGTTCCCGACGTCAACGCGATTGCGGCAGTTTTATCGGGATTTTCTTTTTGCCAGGCAGTTGTTAATTGAATCGCCTTATCCAAAGATTGAACGGGCGCGGACAGCGAACCGTCAGCGTCGTCTGAACCGTTGGGCGAAACATAAATTGTAAAATCGACATGCTGACTCTCAACGTTTTGCAACCAATTCAGAGCGAACGTTTCCAATTTACGAACGCGATTCGCGCTAACTATCAAATCGTAAACCGCTTTTCGTCGAGAAAATTCTTCCGGATACTTTTCTCGAAGCTGATTGAGCAGTTCTTCCTGATACGTTTTTTCCAGTACACGAGCGATTTCCCACAACAGTGAAACTTTTTGAGAATCCTGAGGGAAATTCTTAATCTCGACGTTCTCCGCCAAAAACCGTTGGGCTTCCTCTTTGGCAAATTCCACATACTGAGTCCAATTCTTTCCGTACCTGTACAGATAATAGTTTCTAATTCTAAACCGCATTTCCGATGGAAGATTGGGAATAGTCATCAACGATTCCAAAACCTCTTTAGGCGCAGAAACGTTATTTGCGCCTTCAATGAACGAGTATTTAGATAGCCGTTCAAGAATCATTTTTTCCTCTGCGGAAAACTGCTCTTCAAACCGTTTGAAGATTTCCTTTTCCGTCAGCGCGTACGGATAGAATTTCAGGCAATCGACGTACATGCGATTCGCCCCGACGCCGTACCCGCCGTTCCCGACTTTAATCGGCGCGCCTTTCGTATCCAAAACCGCAACGTATTCCCGTTCCCCGGCAAGCTGCCCGTCCAGCCAAAGTTTCATCGTCTTCCCATCGTAGGTGCAAACAACGTCGTGCAAAACGCCCGGCAAGATTCCTCTATCCGATCCGAGACTGACAGCAGACGGGTTTTTCCCAATCTGGAACGTAACCCGCTGATTAATCCAGCTGTAATGAGCGCGAATGCCGTCGAAATAGCCGCTGGCAACCGAAAAGAGCATTCCCAGCCCGTCGCCGTTCCCCTTCGATTCCGCCTGACCAAGCAGTTTGACCCGCATGGCAAACGTAAACGCGCCGCTGGAAACGTCGGGCGTTTTTCCAGCAACAAAGTCGTCGCCCACAATTCGGTTGACTTCAATCGTCTGTTCCTGCGCCAAGGCAGACGTCAGGCTCAACAACAAACTCAAAACAAAAATCGCGATTCTTTTCATGGCGGGAATGTCCTGTTCTTTTAAGGGGTGGGATAAATAATCAACGTTTATATCTTTAGAATACCAGAGTGGAAAGTCAAAGTCAAGACGGGGGGAAAAGCTGCGTAAATTGACGAATCCATTCGCTTCTTTCGGATTTTTCTTTTTTCAGTCCTTGACTCCATTTCTATGATTATTGCAGAATTCACAAGGCGGTCGGATTATAACAGTCCGGCGAACCAGGCGGCGAGAGCCTGTCGGCCTTATATCATTTTTCTATTTTTTAAGGAAAGGTTTGTTATGACAACCAACAACACAGTTTACAGCATCATGGAAAAAGCTGACCGCCGCGCCGAAGAGTGGATTGAGAATCGGCTGGCTGGGATGGAACATCCACACGTTACGCCGCTGTCTTTGATGACTATAATCGTCCTTCTGGCGCTGGGCGTACTGGGAATCATTTCTCCGGCGTTTTTCGGAGCCGTCGCCCCGATGTACATCGGCACGCTGATGATTATTGCTGGCGCGACGTTCATTTTAATGTCCTTTGAATGGCCGCCGGCTTTGAATCGCGTCATGCTCGCCTGCGTCGGCGGACTGGGCATCGCATCGGGAATTTTGATGTACTTCACTCCCAGCATCGGGCTGTTCGTATTCTCCCTTATTTTGGGATTATACTTCCTGTTTGAAGGCGTGATGAAGCTGTTCTCGTTCCCGCGCTTCTCGACTTTTTCGTACACGTTCATGTTCATCAGCGGCATTATTTCCGCCGGTTTGGGAATCGTCATCGCCTGGATTTCCGCCTTTGACGTCCCGTGGGTTTCCGGCTTCCTGTTCGGCATTGACCTGTGCATCGGCTCCATCGCGTTCTTCCTGACGCTGTTGTCAGCGCAAAGCGCGTACGACGCCAGACTGAAGAATCGCAACGCGGCAGAGATGTCCAGAATCGACACAGACACAACAACGACAACGCCCCGCCCTGCTGTTACAACATCGACTGCGTCCTCAACCAGCTCGACAAGCTCAGCCAACGGATCCGGTTCGTTTGGAAATCGTTAAACCAGAATTATTGAGCAATCATTAAAAAAACGCTCTGACTGCAAAACACAGCCAGAGCGTTTTTGTATCTTACGGGAACAAACGAGGCTCCCAATTCATGGGACTAACCTGTTATCAGACGTCCTGCTTGTCGAACGCGGAGTCGAACGCAATGTCCGACGGGCTGAACTGCAGGTTGTCGCGAATGTACTGGAGGGATTCCAGAGCGCCTTGATCGCGCTGCATGCCGGAATCTTCCCATTCAACGGACAGCGGACCATCGTAATGAATGGCGTTCAGAGCGCGGATAATTTCCTCGAAGTTGACGCCGCCGCGGCCAACCGAGCGGAATTCCCAACCGCGGCGAGGATCGCCGAATTCCAGGTGAGAACCGAGAATGCCCGTCTTGCCGTTGAGGTTGACAATAGCGTCTTTGATATGGCAGTGGAAAATGCGATCCGGGAATTCGCGGATGAATTCGACGGGGTCGATTCCTTGCCAAATCAGGTGGCTGGGGTCAAAGTTGAAGCCGAATTCCGGGCGATAGTTAACCGCTTCCAAAGCGCGTTTGGCGGAGTAAATGTCGAACGCAATTTCCGTCGGGTGAACTTCCAAAGCAAACTTGACGCCGCATTCGCCAAAGACGTCCAGAATCGGATTCCAGCGTTCGGCAAACAGGTCGTAGCCTTCCTGAATCTGCTGCGGAGTTACCGGCGGGAAGGAGTAAATCCACTGCCAAATGCTCGAACCGGTAAATCCGTTGACAACCTTGACGCCGAACTTCTGAGCGGCGCGAGCGGTTCGCTTCATTTCTTCAGCGGCGCGCTGGTTGACTCCATCCGGGTCGCCGTCGCCCCAAACGTCCGCCGGCAGGAAGCCCTTGTGGCGTTCGTCGATTTTGTCCAGAACGCACTGACCGCGAAGGTGGTTGCTGATTGCGTAGCATTTCTGACCGTAACGTTCCAGCTGAGCGTGCTTTTCATCGCAGTAGTTGGGATCTTCCAACGCCTTGTGAACGTCGAAGTGGTCGCCCCAGCAGCACAGTTCCATGCCGTCAAAGCCAAATTCCTGAAATTTCTTAGCCAGTTCTTCGCACGGAATATCCGCCCACTGACCGGTAAACATTGTAACGGGTCGAGCCATAAACGCTTCTCCTTAAGTAAAAGTGAATAATTTATACGAGTTGTAAATTACCATTCTGAATAATTTATAGTATTGTACTCGATTGTAATTCTTTTTGCAAGCCCCCGGACAAGATTTTTTGAGAATTTCTTAAGAAAACAGAGAAATCGCTCTTTTCAAAAGCTGGTAAATTGAGAGAAAAAGCAACCGTAGTTCAAGAAGCGCTTATATGGTAATGGATCAAATCTCTTTAAAAAACAAGAACGGCGCCAAAGCGCCGTTCAATTGTTAGTTACTGATAACTCATTCCGTAATGCTTCCTAATGATGCCGTAGACATTTCAGACGGCGTCAGGATTGATTTTGTGTTTGACGTATCCGTCGGATCCGGAAGGATTTTTTCCTGAGCGGGCGTGGGAGCTGCGGTAGCAGCCGGTTGGCAAGCTACAGTCGCGGCAGGAGAGCAAGCCGGAGCGGCGGCAGCGCAGGGGCTAGCCGGAGCAGCGCAGGGGCTGGCTGGGGCGCAAGTCGCCGGAGCGCATTTCGGAGCGCAAGGATCGCAAGCCGGAGCGCATTTCGGAGCGCAGGAATCGAAGCAATTGCAAGCGAACAGGTCAGCAAACAGACCGCCGAAAGGACGGAATTCGCAGCAGACCTTACGCGGTTCGCAGCTGGCTACCGGAGCGCATTTCGGAGCGCCGCATCCGCAAGCCGGTTTCGGGTCGCAAGGATTGCAGGAGTTGCAAGTCGGGGCGCCGCATCCGCAAGGCGTATCCAAGCAACGGGCAGCCGTCAAAACTCTGAAAAAGTTTATAATGTTTTTTCCAGGATACCAGTCTTCAACAATTCCGCAGTCTACTACACAGCGAGTTGTCGGGGCGCAGGGATTGCAGGAAGGAGCGCAAGTCGCCGGGGCGCAAGTTGCCGGGGCGCAAGTTGCAGGGGCGCAAGTCGCAGGAGCGGCGCAAGGTGAGCAAGTCGCCGGAGCGCAAGCGGCTGTAGGAGCTTCAGCGGCAGGAACGACTTCAGCGGGAGGAACCGGAGCGTCTTCAGCAGGCGCTGCATTCGGTTCCGCAGGAGTCGGAGCGGCAGCAACAGGAGCCGGAGCGCAAGCAGCAGGAGCGCAAGCGGCTTTGGCGCCGCAGAATCCACAGCTCAACTGACCGCAGCGATTTCCAACGGTGCAGGAGTTGCAAGGATTGCAGGAATTGCACGCCGGGGCGCCGCATCCGCAAGCCGGAGCTGCAGGAGCGCATTTTGGAGCGCAAGGATTGCAAACCGGACCGCATTTCGGAGCGCAAGGATCACAGCAAAGTGAACCAAAAAGGCAGTTCAAAATGCCAAGATTCTTTCCAGGATACCAGTCGCTCTTGCAGACAGGTTTTTCATACGTGCAGCGAGGCTGGAACAACGGAGCCAAGCAAGTTCTGGCGCAAGGGCTGCAGCCAATCTTGTTGCAGCAGCAGGCGTTTGCCGGGCTTCCACAATTTGAACAGGCAGGCTGTTGAGCGCAATGTTTATTGCAGTCAAACAAACCAGAGAAAACGTTTCCGCATTTCGCACATCCACAAGTCGGCGCGGGAGCGCAAGAAGTCGCGGCAACGTCACAATCCGCGGCGTAACTGACGCCGATCGAGACAATCGCTAAAGCTAAAATAAACAAAAATGATTTCTTCATTGAAAAATCTCCTTGCAGAAATTAAAACGAATTGCGGTGATTTGGACAATTCGAGTTCGAAATTCATCGCGAACATCTACAAACGTTCGACGAATGAAAAGTAAATTTCAAACGTTCCCGTCTCAAGGAAAACCCCTTTTCCAGGAGCGTGGGGAAAAACGTTTGGCAATCTTACGATTGAATTTCTATGTTGAATGTTTCGACAAAATCCATTTTGTTCAAAACAACATACCCTTTGTAACGATAACCTTTGCTTACGTTCTGGATTAACTTGCAAGATTGTCTTTACGCTTGCAGTATCGGTATTTAACGAGTCTTCACTTAAGAAGGATTAGACCCATTCTGACAAAATTTCCGAACATTATAGTTATGACGATTGTTTCTATTAAGTAAAATAGATAAACCTTGACGATTATGCGCCCTATTGACGTCTAAGATTTTTCAGGTACAATCGAGCAAAGTAGTATAATTAAACGTAATAGCATATTATATTGGATAATAAGATGCGTTTTTCCGCTTATAAACAGGTTATCAAATTATGTTTGTAGATAAAGTTACGATTAAAGTCTCAGCAGGACGCGGCGGAGACGGCTGCGTCAGTTTTTTGCGTGAAAAGTACGTTCCCAAAGGCGGTCCTGACGGCGGCGACGGCGGACGGGGCGGCTCTATTTTTCTGGTTGCAACAGACGGAATGAACACTCTGGAAAGTCTGTCGCACCAAAAGTTTATCCGCGCTCAAAACGGACGTCCCGGGGCTGGCGACAACTGCACCGGCGCCAATGCGGAAGACCTCTATATTTCCGTCCCGGTGGGAACCGTTGTCCGAGACGCGGATAACGACTTTGTTTTACAAGACCTCGTAAAGCCTGGCGATAAGGTCAACGTTGCCAAAGGCGGAGTCGGCGGCAAAGGGAACGTTCGATTCAAAACGGCGCAAAATCGCGCTCCGAGAATTTGCACTCCGGGAACGGAGGGCGAACAGCGCAATCTGATTCTGGAATTAAAAGTTATCGCCGACGTCGGACTGGTTGGAAAGCCAAACGCCGGAAAGAGCACGCTGCTTTCTCGATTGTCGTCCGCGCGCCCGGAAATCGCATCGTACCCATTTACAACCAAAATTCCCAATCTCGGACGGGTTCAAATTGATTACGATCACGGCTTTTTCATGGCGGATATTCCCGGATTGATTGAAGGCGCCTCGCAAGGCGTTGGGCTGGGACACGAGTTCCTCCGTCACATCGAGCGGGCTGGAATTATCGTCCATTTGGTTGAACCCGACCCTATGGACGGGACAACGGCTCTGGATAATTACAAAAATATCCGCAAAGAGCTGGAACTGTACAAAGAGGAACTGTGCCAGCGACCGGAAATTCTCGTCGTTACCAAAGCGGAACTGCCCGGCGCTCAAGACGTCCAAAAACAGCTGGAAGAATACCGGATCGCCTTTGATGAAAAAACACTTCAAAAAGCCAAACAGGCGCCAGCCGAAGAAGAAAAAGACGTCTTTGACCTGTAAACTCCCGTTTGACTTTATTATCTGTTTAGAGAATCGTCGGGCGCGTCGAAGGACTCGCCCCAATTCTCCTGAAATGACGATTCCAATTGAGCAACCTCGTCGTCCGTGAGAAAATCAAAGTTCTTGCGGCGGCGATCAATCCCTAATTTCCCTTTATTCCCAGAAAGCGAACGAATGAGAAGTTCCAGTTTCTGACCGGGCAAATCAACAATTTCCTGCAATGCCAATTTGATTTTATCGTACCGCTTCAGATAATCCAGTTCAATAACAAGCTCCGTTTCAACAGTCTTGTCGATAAACGACAAAAGCGTTTCCGCTTGAAATGTAAAATCAATATATCGATATAAATGCCCTGTTTCGTTATTAACAGTAAGAACGCCCTCATCGTCCAAATCGTAGTCTATGAGTCGAACCAGAGGAACGGAAAAGCGTTCCAGAGACTGATTATACAACCCCATATTTTTGAGCATAGTTGCTGAAATGGGCAATATAAATCCGGGCGGGGTTAATCCACTTATGGAGAAAATATTATGTATCAAAAATCGGTGCGATCGACCATTGCCGTCTTCAAAGGGATGCAGAAAAACAAAGCCCCAGGCTATCGCTGCAGCATGAACGACAGGATGCACGTTCCCTGCCAACATGCGCTTGTGAGATTCAATCAAACCGTCCATCAAAGAAGGCAAGTCCTCAGGACGAGGAGAAATATAATGTATTTTTTCCTCTCCACTGAGTAATGTAGACCCAACGTAATTCTGATTGGTTCGATAATCTTTAACCGCAAATCGCTTGTCAACAATCTGATTTTGAAGTTCAATTAACGTCTCTTTATTACAGAAGTCTTTTTCATCGGCGGAACTAAGCAGATTAACAAAACGGACGGTTTTACTTGGATTGGGCGTCTCGCGTTCTATCTGATAGGAGGACTTAGTTTCTCGAAAATATAAATACGACATAGCGCGGTTGCGAATGTCTTCATCAAAATTATTTAGAATTGATTGGAAGTTTTGCTGAAATTTAAAATTCGGCAACTCTTTCAAAGTCTCTGTTTTTCGGATTGTTGGACAAAAATGAACCGTCCCCAAAAGATTATCAAAGACTCTCTGTCGAGAAATTCGCTTCGGATTCTCTAAAGTAAAGTATTCCTCTGGATTCAAAACCGGTATGTAAGACTGGGCCGTCATATCGTCAATGGGCAAACGATTTCCTGTTGACCATTCATATAAAAACCAAAGGCGCCGACGAATCGGACTCGTTTTTTTCTCCTCGATAAATTGAGCAAATTTATTTGAGTCTATTACTTTAAATATCTCTGTCAGAATTCCTAAATTATAACCATCGTACTTGACCGCAAATTCCAAATGAGCAAAATCGCTCGAATCCGGGGTCATTCTACGGGGAAATGTTTCACGAACCTGACCGGATTCATTTTCAACCAAATGCTCAGCTGACGACCAAATGAATGATAAATGCCAATTCTTAATCAGATTCAATCCATATTTTTCTGTTAAAAATCGGTATCCAACAGGT
>CACXSS010000186.1 GCA_902770245.1 uncultured Planctomycetota bacterium
CAACTCTTTTTTGATGATGACCAGCAAAGACCAGGATCATCCCGCCGACCTCATTCCGCTGCTCAACGACGCCATGAACGACATTCCTGCCGCGTTCGGCTCCGCGTCTCAGCGGCCTGTTTTCGGCAGAGGCATGGGATCCAACCAGATAAGCATTGAGGTCATCGGACCGAACATGGACCGTCTGCGCTATTCCGCCGCCAACCTTCAGAAAAAGCTTGAAGAGAAGTACACCAAAGCTGGCGTCAGAACAATGCCCAACAACTACGTTTTGAGCGGTCCGGAACTGCAGCTGAAAATCAACCAGATTCGCGCCAAAGAACTGGGAATTTCATCTCAGACGCTTGCCAACATCGGGCGAGCGATGGTTGAAGGACTCATGTGCGGCGACTTCGACAACGAAGGCGACAACATCGACGTTACCCTCATTCGCGACCCCGACTTGCCGCTTGACCCGGACTCCATCGGAGCGATTCCCATTTATATCAAGGACTCCGACGGGCAGGGCAAGGTCTTGCCGTTCTCCCAAATTACAGACTTCGTTCCCGCTGAGGCGTCACAGCAAATCAGACGTCTGGCTCAGGAAAGAAACGTAACGCTTCGCATCTTCCCGCCGCAGGAAGTCGCGCTGGAACAGGCTCTGGCGGACATCGACCAGATTGTCAAACAGTGTCGAACCGAAGGGGGAATCGCTCCCGATGTGATTATTCGCCCGTCCGGAAGCGCCGACAAGCTGTCCCAGACTCGGGAAGCCATGGTCGGCAAATGGACGGGATTCAACTGGGAATCGTTCTTCTCGATTTTAACCGGACGATTTGCGCTGTCCTTATTAATTACGTATCTGCTCATGGCGGCTCTGTTTGAGAACTGGGTTTACCCGTTCGTCATTCTCTTCAGCGTTCCGCTGGCGCTGGCAGGCGGATTCATGGGCTTGGCGTGGATGCACTGGCGCATTCCGACTCAGCAAATGGATACGCTCTCCATGCTGGGGTTCGTCATTTTGATTGGGGTCGTCGTCAACAACGCAATTTTGATTGTCCATCAAGCCCTCAACTTCATGAGAGGGCGGGGCGAGAGCGAAGACGACGTCATTGAAAAAATGCCGCCGCGAAAAGCGATTGCAGAATCCGTTAGAACGCGTATTCGCCCCATTTTCATGACAAGCTGCACGAGCGTTTTCGGCATGTTGCCGCTGGTTCTGTCGCCCGGCTCCGGGTCAGAACTCTACTGCGGCTTGGGCGCCGTCGTTCTGGGCGGACTGGCGATTTCGTCAATTTTCACGCTCACCGTCGTTCCGCTGCTGATGAGCCTCGTTATCGACTTTATGTCACTTTTCCAGAGGAAATCAACCGCCAGCGCGGAAGAGGTCAACTCAGAAGCCGAGCCAGTTTAACGATTATGCCGAATAGATAAAGACATCTTCAGAACGTTAAAATAGATAAAATAGAGTATTTGGCAAGAAAGGTTTTCAAAAATCCGAGATAAATTTTGAAAAAAACTAAAGATTTTCCAAAAAATTTTTCAAAATTACTTGAAGAATGCAAAATTTTAGATTATACTTTTAACTAATAGGATATAAAACGAAATTCTGTAGATTGCCATTTTATGGCGATTGAGGGGATTTTACAAATACTAAAACCATTTATCGCCTTATAGTTAGTAAGGACATAAACCATGAAAACAACCCGCACGACTGTTTTCCTTTCCCTTGCCGTTTTGGCTTCATTCCTGTTTGCGTCCGTTGCGTTTGCAGACGTTACCTATTCCAACTCCTCAATGCCCGGTGAAACTCTTGTTACCGGAACCGGCGAAGGCGGCGTTGGAAACGTTACGTTTAACATCACAGGGACAACTCCCATTTACTACGATGGAATTATCAGCGGAGCGGGCAACATTACCAAAAGCGGGAATGGCGAACTGGTTTTTGGCGCAGCTTCTTCTGATTATTCCGGCACAGTAAACGTCAACACAGGTATGTTGACGCTCGGAAAAGAAGGTCGATTGGCAGGGTCAGTTTCAATTAATAATGAATCGATTTTCAAATGCGGGGCGACTTATTCTGAAATTACAAATTTAACAGTCAACGGCGGAACTTTTATGGTTGGCGTTGAAAGCAATACTGCTGCTACTTATCTTTCAGACTTTACTCTTTCCAGCGGGTTCCTTGAATTGGACGTCAACACGTTCGTACCTGGCGCAACAGGCACGGAGCTGGATTTGGACTATTTATACGTCAATAACGGCGTGTTAGAAAACGGAGCCATCAGTTTAAAATTTAACAGCAATGACGAAATGGCATGGCACGACGGCGCGCCTACAGCAGGCTACCCAATTATCGACGCCGGTGAAAGCCTGACGTTCAACGAAAATACCATCAAAATTTACGCCGACGGTCAGCAGACGGACAACTGGTACCTCTTAAAAGAAGGCAACAGCATTTATCTGAAGCCCAAAAGCTCTCAGCCCGATCCGCCCAGTCCGACAGATCCGTGGTATTACGCCAATAGTCAAACAGACTTGTCCCGCAATGTTTGGGAAATGAATAAGAACCCCAAAATCGGCGTTAAGTTCCCTGAAGGCAACCTTAATACCGCTGAGTTTGGTTCAGCTGATAATCCCAAATCTATCGTCATGACCAAAAACGGCGATGGCTCTTTCACACAGGGCGAATACCAGATTGCCGATGGTAAAACATTAACAATCTACGCTACAATTTCCGGCGACGCAGACTTGCTGAAAACTGGCGCTGGTACGCTGATTCTTTACGGAAACAATACCTATACTGGCAAAACATACGTTACAGAGGGTACGTTGACGTTAGCAACAGCCGGCTCAACCGGAACGCTCAAAGGCGGTTCTGAGATTATCGTTGACGGCTCTAAAGGAACAGCCATTCTTAGCGGTCAGGGCGACGTATTTTCCTGGGGAGCAAACGCTCCTGCTAAAATCAGCCTGATTAACGGCGGCATCCTTCAAAACGATGGCGACACAAACCACTCCACAATGGGCGCCGTTATCGAAATGAACAACGGCATTATTCAAACGAAAAATGCTGAAGCTACTGGCACGAGCGGCGTTGGCAGTTACATTATGGACAACGCTATCCATGTTATTGGCGGTCAGAACAACGCTATCAATCTCAATGAATTCTCAATTCGTCATCTGGACGGAACAAGGTACGCAGATGGAGAAGACGCTGGTTACTTTGACATTGCCGAAGGCGCCAAGTTGACAATCAACGCCAAGATGGACAGCTATGGCGGCGTTACTAACCTTCCAATTGTCAAAACCGGAAAGGGAGAATTGGAGCTTACAAAGCGCAATGAAAATATTAAAAGCAATTTTATTATTAAAGAAGGAACGGTTATTGGAAATTCTCCAAACAATGGCAGCAGTACATTTGGATATGGAACTTTGATTATTGAAGACGGCGCTTTGCTGGAATGCCGTCAGTCTAATCAGTTCGGTTATGGCGGCTCCGTTCAGGAAAACATTACCATCCGCGGAACGCTTAAACCTAGTACGAACACACACATGCACAACGTTACGCTGGAAAGCGGTACGATTGATGACGTTTACTCTACGCAAACCGGTGAAGGCGAAGGATTAATGTTCTATAACCGCGAAGCTACAATTACATCGTCTGGAACGTCGGTCATTAAACCTAAAATGACGACCGACGGCACGCTTGCCATCAACGTAACAGACGGAGAATTGACAATTTCTGGCAACATTACCGGTTCCGCTCCGATTACCAAATCCGGCGCCGGCAAACTGGTTCTGCCAAACGCCAACTCAAAAACCGGCTCTGTCAGCATTCAAAACGGCGAAGTCGTTGCTGGCAACGCGATTTCGTTAGGAACTGGCGCTTTGACAATCGGCGGAACAGAAAACGCCGTTGGTCAGCTTACCATCGGCGCGACCTCAACCGATATTTTAGATCTGACCGTCAGCGGACTGGTTACCGTCGACGGCGGACAAATCAACTTCGACTTTACCGCAAACGATTTCGATACGCTGGTCGCTCAAAACGGATTCACGTTTACAACCGGTAAATTCAATCTCAACTTTGCTCAGGGAACGGAAGCGACCTGGTTTGAAAACGTTCCTGACGACGGATACAAGCTCGTTTCCATTACTGGAACTTATACTGGCGACGAAAACTTAAGCGCGTATCTGTCCGGCAGAACGGAAGCATGGACTTTAACCGCCAAAACAGACGGCATTTATCTTGGCAAATCTGAAGAACCGAGTTCCTTGTACTGGAATCCGATTACCGACGATGGACAGAACTGGCCAATCGATGGAACGAACAAGATCGGCGTTAAGTATACCGAAGACGACGTTAAAACCGCGTCTCACGACGAAAACATCACGCTGGATTCAGACGGCGTTTTCATCATTGGCGACGAGTACGCTTTTGAACAGGTTGGTCCGATTTCCGGCGACGGCGACCTGACCAAGACCGAAGGCGGCAAGCTCACGCTTTCTGGAGACAACACTTACACCGGAGATACTATCGTTTCCGGCGGAACGTTGGAATTGAACAAGAACAACGCCATTGCAACGTCCGGCAACGTTACCAACAACGCGACGATTGAATCGACGGGCGATCAGAAACTCAACAATCTTTCTGGAACCAATAAAGACGCTGAAATCAACGCTGATAATGGAACCTTAACGCTCAACAACGACGCTAACGCCAATACTCGCTACGATGGTACGATTAACGGCAGCGCTTCCGTCAGAAAGATTGGCGTTGGTTCTTTGATGATGACGGGTGAGAACACCTACGAAGGCGGGACGAATATTGAAGAAGGAGAGGTCGTTCTTCTTACTGATAATGAATTCGATGGAACTCTCGGCGTTGGTCCGATTGAAATTGGTCAGAACGGCGAATTGGTCTATAACGTTGACGCCGGTCAAACCAAGAAGATCGAAAACAAGATTACCGGAGCTGGTACAATTACAAAGACCGGCGCGGGAACGCTTCAAGCTCACGGTACAGACGATATGCCTCTGCAGGCAGGCGTCTTTAATGTAGAGCAGGGCAGACTTGACCTGAAAGGCGAATTTGAAGGCGATGTTAATGTCGGTCCGTTAGACGATAACGGCAACGAAGTCGCAGCAATTCTCTCTCCTGGCAATTCCGTCGGCGACGTTACTATTTACGGCGACGTTACCATTGACGCTGACGCAACAGGTTTGTTTGAATTCAGCGCGTATAACAACGACCCGTTGCTTCGTTCGTTCGATACGCTGACCATTTCAGGCGACGACAACACGTTTACTATTAGCGACGATGCTGTTATTAAATTGTCGTTCCTTGCTGGCGACGCATACGCGTGGGCAGAAGAAGGAAATGAATACCAGCTGGTCAACGATCCTGGATTCGCGGACGGCGATTACAGCCACCTGTTATCCGGCTATGACAATTTGTTCCAGTTGCTCGGTAAGAACGGCAACGGACTTTATCTGGTTGGTCTTGGCGCACCGGAAAATCCGGGCGTTCCGGAACCGTCCACCTGGGCGCTGCTGCTTCTCGGCGCAGCCGGTCTTTACTGGATGAGAAGAAGAAAGTAAGTTTCTTTACTCACAATATAAACTTTATGGAGCGCGACGGTAAGCCGTTGCGCTCTATTTTTTTCCTCCCCGATACCTTTACAAATCGAAATCAATAGCTATAATTAGAAATATCAATGGGCGCAGGAAACGCATTTCGAAAAGTCCTTTTCCTCTGCGCTCATAACCCTGAATCTTAACATCATACATTTTAAGCCATGGATCCAAAACCTTTAAAATTCTTTGAAGACCTGCTTTCCACGCCCAGCCCATCTGGATACGAGCAGGCAATTCAGGACGTTATCCGAAAGTACGCCAAAACGTTTGCCGACACCGTAACGACAGACTACCACGGCAACGTCATTGCCGCCAAAAACCCGGACGCCCCCATTCGCGTCATGCTTGCCGGGCACTGCGACCAAATCGGTCTTTCCGTTCAGTATATTGACGCTGACGGGTTCCTTTACGTCATTCCGCTGGGCGGCTGGGATATGGTCGTTCTGGTTGGACAGAAAGTTCTCGTCTGGACAAAATCCGGTCCTATCAACGGCGTTATTGGCCGCAAGCCGATTCACCTGCTCAGCCCTGACGATCGCAAAAAAGTCCCGGAAATCACCGACCTCTGGGTCGATATCGGAGCGAAAAACAAGGAAGAAGCGGAATCGTTGGTCAACGTCGGCGACGCCATTACTGTTGAATTGGGACATCGCATGCTTCGCAACAACTTCATTTCCGCGCCCGCCATGGACGACAAGTCCGGCGCGTGGGTTGTCATGGAAGCCCTTCGCCGAACGAACTCCAAAAAGCTCAAGTGCGCCGTCTTTTCCGTCGCGACCGTTCAGGAAGAAGTCGGACTTCGCGGAGCCATGTCCAGCGCCTACGACGTCAATCCGGACATCGGAATCGCCGTTGACGTAACGTTTTCCACCGACTGCCCGACAATCGACAAGAAAGCCCGCGGCGAAGTCGCCGTTGGAGCCGGTCCGACAATTACCCGCGGTCCCAACATGAACCCGCGCGTTGTCGAACAGCTGCGTCAGATTGCTGCAAAGAACAACATCCCGGTTCAGTGGGAAGCCTCCGGACGTCCGCCGGGAACCGACGCTGCTGCGATTCAGGTTGCCCGCGGAGCGTGCGCCTCTGCGTTGGTCAGCATTCCCAACCGATACATGCACACGCCGGTTGAAATCGTCTCGCTGGACGACATGGACAACGCCGCCAATCTGCTGGCGCGGTTCCTGGAGTCCGTCAAGGCAAAAGAGGATTACATTCCGTAA
>CACXSS010000187.1 GCA_902770245.1 uncultured Planctomycetota bacterium
ATACGCATCTGTACCGGTTCTTCAGCCGATACTACGACAGCGGCGATTTCGTTTCCATGCGATACCATACCCGGGAAACGGCGTCCGTCGCTCGACCGTACGCCATTCCCTACGGCGGGGAAGAGGTCATGCTCTACTGGGCAAACGCCGACCAGTACTATATCAAAACGTCGGAGAACTTCCGCGATTTCACCTTCGACCCAGCCGCCGCTCCGGAAATTCAAAATCTTCCCGAAGACCAGCGCAATCTCATCTTGGGAACCGCTTCTCTCGGTCAGTACAAAGTCCACTTTACCATCGTTGACGCTGATCAGGGCGAACACGGCAACATTAAATCGGCGGACGACTCCAAACGAGAGTTCTTTCTGGCGAACGACCCGGTCTGTTACGAAAACGGCGAACTGGTCGTCCGGTTTGAATATCGAACGCCGGGCGAAGGCGACGCCATTTCAGAAGCCAGGGAAAAGCAGCTGCAAGAGCGGTTTGGATTCTCGAAAAAATCAAACCTCGGTTTATACAATATCGCCGCCGAAATTTTAGACGCGCTGGCAAACGACAGCGCCATCCCGAAAGAATACCAAAACCTGCTCAACGTTTCAGCCCCAACGGAATCCGTTAAAAAGCGTCCCCTGCTGGCAAAATATCTTTACAGGTACACAGCCGCCAACAAGTCGGACTACTTCATTCACAAAAACCTGCGCGCCTTTTTGCGCCGCGAGCTGGACTTCTACATCAAAAACGAGATCATGAACCTGGACGACGTGGTCAACATGGACGTCTCGGGACTGGAAAACCAGCTCGATCTGATTAAGGTCTTTCGGAAGATTGCGGGGAAGCTTATCGACTTCCTCGGTCAGCTGGAAGATTTCCAGAAAAAGCTGTGGCTGAAAAAGAAGTTCGTCGTGGAATGCAACTACTGCATCACGCTGGATCGGATTCGCAAAGCCCGCGATGACGACGACGAATGGCGGCGCAGTCAGCGCGACAGGCTTATGACGGAAATTTTCTCCAACGAACGCCAGATCGCCGAATGGGAACGGCTCGGGTTCGACGTTTCGTGCGTTAAACTGGGGGGGGGGGGGAGGACCAGGCAGTTCTCAAAGCGAACAGCTGGCGTTGGACGATATGGACAGCGCTACGCCAGACCCGAACGACTATTTAATGGTCGATACGCAGTTCTTTCCCCCGGAATTTAAATCCCGGCTACTTAGCTTCATTCCCGACTTCGACGCTCAGTGCGACGGACTTCTCATCCACTCTGAAAACTTCCAGGCTCTAAATCTTCTTCAGGAACGATACCGCGAACAGGTAAAGTGCATCTATATTGACCCGCCGTATAACACCGGCAACGACGGGTTTATCTATCGAGACAATTATCAGCATTCCAGCTGGCTGAGCATGATGGAGGACAGATTAAACGTTTCAAAAGACCTAATGAATGATGAAGCGGCATTCTTTACGTCTATGGACGATAGCGAAATTGATAATCTAAAAAAGATTTGTGATATGGTTTTTGGAATAGATAATTTTGTTGCATTTTTTACTTGGAAGCGTCGTTCAGGAGCTAACGATGCAAAAAATAATGTCTCTTTGGATCATGAATACGTAGTATACTATACTAGGACTGAATTAGCGGGATTAAATGGCGTAATTAAAACTTTTGAGAATTATTCAAATCCTGATAATGATCCACGCGGAGCTTGGGCTAGAGATAATCTAACATGCGGAAAAACGGCATTACAAAGACCTAATTTAAATTATCCAATAACCGACCCTAATACTGGTATTACTTATAATGCGAATCCTAATCACGTTTGGCGGTTTGAAAAAGCAAAAATGGAAGAATTTATTAAAGCAGATAAAATAATATTCCCCGCTAACGGAAAAGGTATCCCTGCATACAAAAGACATAAAAGCGAGGTTCGATCTGATACAAAACCATTTAGTTCAATTATTAATACCAGTTTAAATGCAGCAGCAACAAAAGAACTTAGAGATTTGTTAGGAGCGCAAATATTTGACTATTCGAAAACTCAAGATTTGATTTCACAATTAATTAATCAAGTAACACAAACTAATATTAACGATATTACAATCGATTACTTTGCCGGTTCCGGTACGACGGCTCATGCGGTAATCAATTTGAATCGCGAGGACGGGGGGAATCGAAAGTATATTCTGGTTGAAATGGGGGATCATTTCAATACGGTTTTGAAACCGCGCATTGAAAAGGTCGTCTATTCCCCGGACTGGAAAGACGGCAAGCCGACGTCGTTCGACAAGGGCGTTTCGCATTGCTTTAAGTATATCCGTCTGGAAAGTTACGAAGATACGCTCAATAACCTTGAACTGCCGGAATCGGATCCGATAGCGTCGAATCCGAAGATGCAGCCAGCTTTGCGCGAAGATTATATGCTGCATTATCTTCTGGATACGGAAGCGAACGCGTCGCTTCTCGATATTGACATGTTCAAGAACCCCTTTGGCGGGTATCGCTTGAAAATCAAACGTCCGGGCAGCGAAGCGTGCGACGAAACGCCCGTCGATTTAATCGAAACGTTTAACTACCTTATCGGTCTGCGGGTGAGTCAGTATTACTTGCCGCGCCGGTATAGCGTCAGGTTCAAACGTGCGGTCGATCCGGAGTTGCCGGGCGAGGAGGGCAGCCGCCGTCTGGTCTTGGACGGGCGTCCGAAACTGGACGACGCAGGGAAATGGTCGTTCCTGCGATTGGAAGGCGTCGTTCCCGCTCATCCGCTCAATCCGAATAACGGGCAGACGAAACGGGTTCTGGTTATCTGGCGGAATCTGACCGGCGACATGGAGCAGGACAACGCCGTTCTGGACTGGCTTGCCGACGATATCGGGTTCAACGATAAAGTCCCGGAGTACGACGTCGTGTACGTCAACGGGTGCAACAACCTCGGCGCCGACCGAAAAGAAACGGACTCGTACCAGGTTCGACTCATCGAAGAAGAATTTTTCAGGAAGATGTGGGGGTAGGGGAGGCAGTAGGCAGTAGGCAGTAGGCAATAGCGTTTCGCCTTCGGCGAAATGAAAACTACAGTCTGTTGCTTACTCACTACTCCCTATTGTTTCCTATTATTGAACCGCTGAAGCGCTTCGCGCTACCCCTACTGCCTACTGCCTACTGCCTACTGCCTAACACTATGACTCAATACCACGCAAAGTACTTTGCATACGATCTGACGAAACGCGGCGGCGAGGGCTTTGACCGCATAAGCCAGTCGCTGTACAACGCATCCGTTGACCTCAACCCTCATCAGGTTGAAGCGGCGCTGTTCGCGCTTCATTCTCCGCTGTCGAAAGGCGTTTTGCTGGCAGACGAAGTTGGTCTGGGCAAAACCATTGAGGCGGGGCTGGTCTTGTGCCAGTTCTGGGCGGAACGGAAACGGCGGCTGCTGGTCGTCTGTCCGGCGGCTTTGAGAAAGCAGTGGCAGGGCGAGCTGGAGGAGAAGTTCAATCTCCCGTCGATAATCGTCGACGCCAAATCGTATCGGGAACTGTCGAAAACCGGGTCGCCGTTTAGTCAGGATAAAGTCATCATCGTTTCGTACCATTACGCCAGCCGGACGGGAAAAGAACTTGGCTTGATTCCCTGGGACCTGGCGGTTCTGGACGAAGCGCATAAACTCCGCAACGTGTACAAGTCCGGGGCGCAAATGGCGCAAAACGTTCGCGCTGCGCTCGACGGACGGAGAAAGATTCTTCTTACCGCAACGCCGCTGCAAAATCAGCTGACGGAACTGTTCGGGCTGTCGACGCTCATCGACGAAGATATTTTCACCGACTTGCCAACGTTTCGCAGTCAGTACGCCAGCGGCGATTCCGGCAATCTGCGGGAAGTCCTGTCGGAGTTCTGTCACAGAACGCTGCGCCGGGACGTCAAGGAATACGTTCAGTTTCCCAACCGGAAGGCGATGACGTTCAAATTCGAGCCGACGGACGACGAACAGTCTCTTTACGAAGACGTTTCCGCCTACTTGCAGGAAAACGACGCGTACGCGTTTCCCAGTCAGCAGCGGAGTTTGTTGATTATGGTCGCGCGCAAACAATTGGCGTCTTCTCACGCCGCATTGCGGGGAACGCTGGAAGCGATTCGCGCCCGACTGATTAAACTTCGCGACGAGAACCCGCCCAATCCGGACAAGCTGTCGCTGCCCCTGGTGGACGACGACGAATTCGAGCTGTATCTGGAAAGCCAGATGGAACAGGACGACGACGCGGAATCGTCAGACGAAATCCCGCCTCTGCCGCCGATCAATCCCCAGCCGGCGAAGTCGCCTGCGGCGATAAATCGAAAGAAGCTGGAACGGGAAATCGAGCGTCTTGACGGGTATATCGACCGACTGTCCAGCATGTCCGGGGAGACGAAATCGACGAAACTGCTGACGGCTCTGAAAAAGGGGTGGGACAAACTGCGCGAGCTGGGCGCGGCGGAAAAGGCGGTTATCTTTACGGAGTCCCGCCGGTCGATGGAATATTTGCGCCAGTTCCTCAGTCAAAACGGCTACGAGGGAAGCGTTGTCTGCTTTTCCGGCGGCGGGAAACGGGATCAGGACGCAGAAAAACTCTATGAGGAATACGCGGAAGCTCATCCAGCCGAGGCAAAAACGGTCAGTAAAAACATTTTAATCCGTCAGGCGATTATCGACCGATTTAAATCCGGCGCGAAAATCCTCATCGCCACCGAAGCCGGCGCGGAAGGAATCAACCTGCAGTTCTGCTCGCTGTTGATAAATTACGATTTGCCGTGGAACCCGCAAAGAATCGAGCAGAGAATCGGACGCTGTCACAGATACGGTCAGCAGTTCGACGTCGCTGTCGTGAACTTTCTCAACAAGCGGAACGAAGCCGACGTTCGCGTTTATACGATTCTGCAAAACAAACTCAAGCTCTTTGACGGGCTGTTCGGCGCGTCAGACGAAATTCTCGGCGCAATCGACTCTGCGTTCGATCTGGAAAAGAAGATTTACGCTCTGTATCAGCAATGCCGAACGAAAGACGAAATCAAGGCGGGGTTCGACCGCTTGCAAAAGGAGCTGGAAGAGGAAATCGCCGCCAAGCGCCGCAAAACCAGAAAAGCCATTCTGGAAAATTTCGACGAAGACGTCCATCGGCTTTTGAAATTCAATAAAGACGAAACGCTCGATTCGCTCAACGAGATAGCTTTGGAACTGTGGCGAATGACCGCGTATATTCTTCGTTACAGAGCGACGTTTAATAACTCGGAATTCACGTTTAATCTGTCCGATTCTCCGGCGCCGGAAATCGCCCCGGGGGCGTATCGGCTCAAAACCAACGACCGCAGCGCCAGGGCAGGGGAGATTCTGTATCAGCTCAATACGCCGCTGGCGGAATGGGCGCTTGAGGAAGCGCAGCAGCTTCCAACGCCGTGTCGGGAAGTAACCTTTGATTTATCGCATTACCCGAAAAAGATCTCGGCTTTGGCTCCCCTGAAAGGGAAGTCCGGATGTCTGGTTCTGGAACGGCTGTCCATGACAAGCGAGGCAGACTGCAATGAGTATTTGCTCTTTTCCGGGTTTGTCGACAACGGTTCCGACCTGGATTGCGAAGCTCTTGTCAAGCTGTTCCATCTGTCAGCCGTTGAAGGAGAGCTTTGCAGCATAACCGAGTCAGAACAGGCGCGCTTGACCGGCAGCGCCGATCTGCTGGCGAACGCGACGATTCTCAAAAATAACGAAAACGTCAAGGCGATTTTTCAGCAGCACATTGACCAGATCGACCGTTACATGGAAAATCGCACCAAGCAGGCGGAACGCGAACTGGAAGCAATTAAAGATAAATTCAAAGCCGCCAGACGGCGCAGCGATTTTGCGTCCAATTTAAGCGAGCAGTTAGAAGCGCAGGAAGAAATGACGTCTCTGGATAAACAGCGAATCGCCGCCAGACGGCATATCGAAGCCGTCGAGAAAGAATGTGCGGAAAAGAGAAAACTGATTGTTCAGGAGATTCGCAGTCAACTTGCAGCCCGAGAAAACAGAGAGGTTTTGTTTACTCTCCGCTGGAAAGTCGTGTAACGGCGAGGTTTCGTTGTCGGAGTGCGGGAGCAAAGCTCCCGCTTTTCGAAAATGACGAGAATTACGAAAAAAGCGATTCGTGCCGAAAACGTTCGAATCGTTTAATTTACGCGAGCTAACGCTCGCTTATTAAAGCGAGAGCTGCGCTCTCGCACTCCGATAGATTCATATAACAGGACATACTACCATGGCTCGAACGCGTAAAAAAAGCAGTTCCAACTCCGACGCCCAAACGATTCCCGGCTTGACGACCGTCAAAACGAAACGCGGGTTCTATGACAAACAGGTTCTCAATCTGTTTCTAATCAGTCAGTTTGGAATCGACGTCTTTGCAGAATACACAAAAGCCGGTACGCGCAAGCGCATTCGACCGTTTCGCGTCCTGACGGAGAATTTAATCCACACTCAAGAGGGGCTGGCGGACGACGGGCTGCATCATTTTTATCATGCGCTGTGCGGCAGTAATTTCTTCGTTCTGGACAGGCTTCTTTTCCCGCCGGGAAAACTGCTCCAATACGAGCAGAATATCGTCGAATGCACCAATAAAATCAACGCCAGCCGCAATACGCCGATTGCATGGAAATACTATCAGTGGCTGACGCTGCTGTTTGTCGAAATCTATCTGGATCGTTACTTCAGCAGTCCGGAACAGCTTCTGAACGAGTTAAACGAATTCGTCGCCCGATTCAACAAATATCAAAAACAGCAAGAACACGAAGAACTGATAATCAAACCGTACCGTCTGGAAGATTTGAATAAAATCTGCCTTCAAAAC
>CACXSS010000188.1 GCA_902770245.1 uncultured Planctomycetota bacterium
TAATTTCGGCGACGTTAACCGTCGAAACCGAGTTCCCCGCTTTTATTACATCGCTGATATCTCCAAAAGCAATCGTGGCATCGGGTTTGCTTGAATCCGCGCTGAAAAGAACGGGAGCACCGGCAGTGTTGTCGTCATTTCGGGCGACGGTAACGTTTAACAATTTGAACGCTTTCCACGTTGCATTCCCGTCAGAGGCGTACAGCTGACCGCCGTTTTTGAACGTTGAATTCTGAAGGAAATTGTAGTTTGCGCCTTCGTTGGAAATCTTGCCCCCGTCAACGACAAAGTTAATCGGGGCGTAGTTGTGAGCGTTGGCTAAAACGTCCTGATTGGCGAATACCAGTTCCCCGCCGTCGTTGACGTAAACGTAACGCGTGTCCGAAACTTTTCCAATCGGTGAATTTCCGTTAGAACCTTTGGCTGTCATCCTGATTTTTCCGCCGCTGATTGTGGCGTTTCCGGTAAACGAGCTGTTGGCGGAAAGAGTTACTGTTCCAGTTCCGGATTTAACAATATCTCCGGCTCCTGAAATGGTTCTGCTAAATGTAACGGCTCCGCCTTCGCCGTTGGAGTCGTTGTCTTTGAATTCCAGCGTCGCGCCGGAAGCAATGCTGACGCCGCTTGTAGCGGTAAGATTCCCCGCTCCGGACAATACCAGTTTACCTGCGCTGATAGTCGTTCCTTTTTTGAATTCGTTGTTGGAATTGAGAATCGTCATTGTACCGGCGCCGGTTTTGGTAATGCCGCCAGTAGAGCCTTCGTCATAGATTCGAACGGTTGACGTCAGCGTTGCGTTTTCCTCAACGTTAAAATTAACAGAACCCGAAGATGAAAGGTTTAATCCGGAAGCGTCAGGAATTCCAGACGCAGTACTTTGACTGAGTTTCGCATTAGCGCCGCTGGAAACGACGAGATCCGTCGTTGTTTTTGTCCAAACGTTCGTGCCAAATATAAGTTCGCCGTCTCCCAAAAAACGCAGGTTGCTTGAGTAGCCGTACAGGCACATAAATCCGGCGCCTGTCGTGTCGATAACGCTGCCGTCATAAAAATAGAATCCCCACAAACCGTTATTTTGTGAATTGAGCGAACCGGCGCATGTTAATTTCAGCGTTCCGCCGCCTTTTACAACAATGGCTTTATGATTACCGGAAGCAATATTTCCGCTCTGCTCGAAAACCGCGCCATTTGTGAGTGTAAAATTGGGGTCTGAGCTGATAGTGAGCGCACCGGTATGGTTAGCGTAGTTCAAAACGCTTCCGTCAAGAGTAACGCCGTTTGAACTGGTAACAGTCCAGGCGGCGCTTAAATCTGCCGTAGCTGCGTTATAATCAGCCCAAAGAGACGATCCGAATAAGAACGCGACAACTATTGCCGAAACAGAAAATCGGACGTACGTTAAAACGCGGGTTGGGAGGAACGAATGGAATTTAGCCATGTTTTTACTCCATATTTTGAGTAAACCAGGGGAAAATGATATTTTAATCGACATTCCCATCGTCTTTGCGACGACAGAAGTCTGGATTATTGGTATTATACAACAGTATATATTATACACCAGATTTTAATATTTTGTAGAACTAAACAAAAAATTTTTAGAAAAATGTTTAGAAAATGATAGAATAGAGAATTTAGAACAAGGCAACCTGCTGTCAAGATGGCGAGGCGTTCGGAAATGGGGCAAGCGTTAAAACCTCACGCGAAGTTCGCAAAGTACGCAAGTTTTAAAGATTACTTTGCGTTCTATGCGTTCTTTGCGGCTTAAAAATCTTCGGCGGACTTCGTCCGAGATCCGAGGAGTTTTTCAGCTTCGTCGCAGTCTTTTAGCGGGGCTTGACAATGCGTTTTCTCTAAATTATAATTAACCTTGTTGTTATGGCGTCTGTTGAATCAACCAGCCGCTATGCGTCAATCCGATTATTCCTGACTATGTTTTTTCAAGGGGAGATTATGCGTTTTAATTTGTCAGTAACCAGATTTCTGTTGGTCGTTCTGTTTCTGTTCATTCTTACTGCCGGGGCGAGGGCGCAAAACGCTCCTGAGCTTGAGACGCTCAAAAACGCTCGAATTGTAACGATTAACTGTATTATCCGTGTGAATCAGATTGAATGCGCCCGGAATCGGAACGTTGGGTTTGACGAAGCGGCGCTCCATACGCCGGAAGTGATGAAGCAGTTTCGCGACGCTGTAACTGCAGGCATGCCCAACGCGCGAATCACGTGGGCGTTCTCGTGGCTGGCGCTGCACGACCAGCGTCTGAACTACGTCAAACTGCGAGAAATGGCGGTTGAATATCACCGCACGCTGGGCGACGAAATCACGTTCATTCCTGGCGGGTATTTCGCCCCGATGTACTCTTCCCGCGAACAGGTAAACCGGGACATCCACGAGGCTCTGGAGATTATCAAAAACATGGTCGGCGACGGCTACTGTCCCAAATGCCTCGTAGGCGGATTTCTCGCGGCTGACAATCTGCGGCATCTGGCGGAGGTAGAAGGAATTCACGTCGCGCAGGGAACTATATGGAGTCAGTACGGAATCGACAACGGCGACGGAGACGGTTCGATCTGCTATCCGTACTATCCAAGCAAGTCGCACATTTGCCGAGCGGCGCAGGGTAACGAAGATTTCATCGACTGCGTTAATCTGGACGGCTGGACGTGCGATTTCCTCTGCGCTCGCCGGTATGGCGCTGAAGGCGGATTCAACAGTCGGCTGGGCGTCGGTCCGATTGAAGCTTACAATCAACGCGTGGCGCGGGAAGATGGATTCAAAGAGGTCATGGCGACGACTGCCGTTCATTTCGACGAAAACCTGCCGCGAAACGGGTTCGGCTGGGTTACGGTAAACTGGGAACTGAGTCTGGTCAAGTACATAAAACCGGACGTAACGCCGTACCTGACCAAGTGGCTTGAACAGATTCACGAACGCTGGCCGGACGCCAAAGTTGTTACAATGGGAGAATTCGGCGAGACGTGGCGGCGCGAGCATCCAACCAACGACGGGTTAAAATATGAGTTCGTCGAACGCGGGACAGGAATCGGCGGATCGGACGCGAATCTGGAAATCCATTGGTGGATGAACCAGAAATTCCGTCTGGCGACTCTGCGCGACTGGCAGAAGAACGACGAACCTATGATTATCGACTTTACGCGATACGATCTTCCCGCTAAAGAACCCGCTGACCCGTCGCCCAGAAAACCGACTCGAAACTGGAGTCTGGTCAACCGAATTAATCAGAAACACCGACGTCCGGAAGACAAACCAATTCCATTCGACCAGCTGACGGAAGAAGAAAAGGAATTGGTGAAAGAGTATGTTCCACTGGAAAAGTGAGCCACTAGCAGCTAATAAAATGGAAATCATCTCCGCACAAGCGGCAATTGAGAAATACGTTACAAGCGGCGCTACGCTCGCTGTCGAAGGGTTTATCGGGCTGATGAAGCCAGAGGAACTGTTAATCGCTCTGCGCGAACGGTTCCTCAAAACCGGCAAGCCGCGAGACTTGACGATCGTGCATTGCGCCGGTCAGGGAGACGGGACGTCGCCGGGCTGCGGAATCAACCGGCTGGCTCTGGAAGGGCTGGTCAGCCGAATTATCGCCAGCCATTTCGCCATGGCTCCCGACATGCAGCGGCTCATTCTGGAAAACAAAATCGCCGGGTACAATCTCCCGCAAGGCGTGATTTCTCACCTGTACCGCGACATCGCCCAGGGCTTGCCGGGCAACGTAACTCACGTTGGGCTGGGAACGTTTGTCGACCCGGAACTGCAAGGCGGAAAACTCAACGAAAAAGCGCGGCAGGCGGGCGATTTGGTCGAACGAATCGCCATTGACGGCAAGCCGTATCTGCTCTACAAGGCGTTTCCCATCGACGTTGTTTTTTTGCGCGCGACGTCCTGTGACGCAAAAGGAAACTGTTCGCTGGAACGAGAGCCGGTTACTCTGGAAGTAACAGCAATGGCGCAAGCCGCGAAAAATTCCGGCGGGAAAGTTATCGTTCAGGTCGAACGAATTTCCGACGCTCCGCTTGACCCCCGCAGCGTGAAAATCCCGGGCTGTCTGGTTGACGCTATCGTCGTCGCCAAACCGGAAAATCACCGCATGACAAACGACTTCGATTTCAATCCGGAGTTTATACGAGGCAGTAGGCAAGAGGCAGTAGGCAGTAGACAAAACTCTCGCAACTCACAACTCACAACTCGCAACTCGTTTGACGTTCGCCGGTTTATCTGTCAGCGCGCGGCGAAAGAGCTGACGCCCGGCGCCGTTGTCAATCTGGGTATTGGGATGCCGGAAGGGATTTCCACCCCAGCGGCGGAGTTGGGGATTTCCGACCTTGTTTTGACAACGGAGTCCGGCACGATTGGCGGCTATCCGGCGTCGGGCGGCTCGTTTGGCGCGGCGGCGTTTCCAGACTGCATTCTCACTCAGCCGGAACAGTTTGACTTCTACGACGGCGGCGGGCTGGACATTGCCTTTTTAGGCTTGGCGCAGGTCGACCGGTTCGGCAACGTCAACGTGAGCAAGTTCGGGTCGAAGCTCGCCGGTTGTGGAGGGTTTATCAACATCACGCAAAACGCAAAACGCGTCGTCTTCTGCGGGACGTTTACCTCTGGCAGTCTGAAAGTCGAATTCCAGGACGGGCGATTAAAGATTCTTCAGGAAGGCAAGATCAAAAAATTCGTCCGCGACGTCGAGCAGATTACTTTCAGCGGTCGTCACGCTGCGGAAACGAAACAGGACGTTATGTTTATTACAGAGCGCGCGACTTTCCGCCTTATTGACGGCGTTGTAACGCTGACGGAACTCGCCCCCGGCGTCGATCTCGACCGCGACGTCCTATCGCTGATCGAGTTTCCAGTAAAAGTGGCGTTAGACAAAAAAGGTTCTTGCCGTTAACGGTCAGATTCCAGAAAGAAGCGTTTTAGACGCTTTCATCAACAACGCATTTCACCCACAACGTCAGCGCTGCGGTTTCGTTCAAGTTGAAGGGTTATTGATTCTTTCTGGGATCAAACTTATATTCCTGGAACAATTTTCCGTTGTCCATTTTATAAACGCGAAGAATCATTTTCCCGTCTTCGACAGTTCCATTAATAACGGTTGCCGTGTCGTGTTTGGGATTGAGCGTTCGACCGCCGCCGACAATGTGCGCCCATGGTCGGTCTTCAGTCGGCGCATCGTAACGGAACCTGTGATTATGAGCGGTTATAACCGCCTGAACGCTATACTGTTTGAACAGCGGCGACCACATGTCAGCGCACGGTTTGTGCCAGGCGGCTGCGCCGTTCAAGCTGTCCCCGCGGCTTGCGTTGGGATTGGAATTGAACAACGGAATGTGACAGAATACGACGATAAACGGCGCAGACTTGATTTCCGGACGTTCAAAAGCCTCTTTGAGCCATTGCGTCTGCAGTTCTCGATACGGCTCGAATTCCGCCAAGCCCTTAAACGCCGAATGAGCATCCGGTTTGTCTTCGCCGGTATCCATGCCGATAAGAGCAAAGTCGCCTTGACGAAGGGCAAAATTTCGACCCAGCGACCAGTATTTGGAGTTCTTTTCTTCGGGGTCTCGAGAGATGAGAACCGTATCCAGATTTCTTACCCACGAACCGCGGAAATCGTGGTTGCCGGGAACAAACAAAAAAGCGTAATTCTCCGCAAGGGCGCACCCGCCGGGGAATAATAAATTGTCAATCGCTTCGTCCTCACAGCGAAGCTGATGAACGGTGTCGCCGTTCCAAACAACAACCGCCGGCTGAAGTTCTTTGAGCTTTTTATCAATGGCTTTAACCGTGTCAATTTCAGAGTGAGTATCATTAATAACGGCAAACGACGACCGCGCTTTGTCTCCCATCGTTGTAAACGAACGAACTGCGCTGTATTCCGGCTCTCCAACTTTGACGTTGTAGGCGTTGGGATAATTTATCGGCATGGTCGCCGCCCGATAGTAATATTTTGTGTTCGGCTCCAGACCGCGAATGCGAACGGACAGAACTTTGTCCTGAATTGATCGCAGCGGAGGAACGCACGCATAGACTCGTTTAGCGTCCGACAAGTCTTCTTTGGTGGAATACTCAACGAACCCCGCCGCCGGTCCATTACATCCCCAAACTGCGCCGATTGACGTTTCAGATGGAATCTGAAGAAAGACCGGCGTTCTAAAGAGAGACGTTTTTAAAGGAACCGATTCTTGAGCGTACAAGGAAGACGTCAAAACGGCAACAATGAACAACAGGGATAATATATGCTTCATAATAGTTGAAAATATGGCTATTTCGGTTAGTTGGCGCCTGGCATTTGTGCGGGTCAGTCCGTTCACGAATTTTACGGATTAGACAGATTTTCGCCGATTGGTTAATCTAATTCTAAATTCCTCTCCGCTTACTAAAGTTTTTTGGAAAGGAGAGTTTGAGGGGAAGAACCTTTTTTTCAAAAAAGGTTTTCCCCTCTTAATTAAACTTGAAAAAACATCTCTAAAAGGGAGCCAGCTTGCTGGCGACCGAAAGTTTTTTCAAAAGCGAACGACGTCTGCCGAAGAAATTTAGCCGAAAAGAACGCAAAGATCACTAGTTATCATTAAAACTTTGTGAACTTTGCGAACTTTGTGTGAGATTTCTTCATAGTCGTCTATCGTAGCGAAAGGACGCGCGATCGGTCTGTGATTACAAGCGGGGCGTCGTAAACCGGGATTTCTGTAAGCGTGAGCTTGTCGCCCTCGCGCTGAATGTTTTGGTAATTGACCCAATTTTGGACTAAAAAAGGGTGGAAATTTAACTATAAATCGGGTGTTATAAAATTCCCGTCGGTCGGTGTCGCTTCGCTGAATT
>CACXSS010000189.1 GCA_902770245.1 uncultured Planctomycetota bacterium
CAAATCGAACCTGTCCGCCGATCAGAGAAAAGGGAAGTCCCTTTTTGCGTAAGCCGTCAACCGTTCTGACTGAAACGCCCAAGAGTGCGGCTGCGCTCTTCTTGTCTAATAATTGAGTCATTGTAGTACCTCGAAAATAAAAGATTGTTTGCTTATCCTGCTTGCTCTATTGCAAGCCCTCTATCCAGCCATAAAAACCTTCTAAGAGCGATCTTTGTTTGTGGCATAACTAGCCCAATTTTAGAAATGATTAGAAAAGATAAACCCTAAAAAACGCTTGTTTTCTAGGGCTATAAAATATTTTCAGAAATTTTCAAGATTTTTACAGAGAATCTTTGTTACGATCTTTTTTAATCTTCATTGTCTCGCCGTTTATGCTTAAACTTGCTTGTCAGGTTAGCGTCAAAAAAGGCGTCCGCGGCTTCCTCTTGCTCCCTCCCTGTTTTGTAACTAGCGCCGATTACAGTCTCGCTTGCGTTATCAAGTGCAACTCGCAATTTCTTAGGAGTTCCATCTTTATTAAACCCGGCGCAATTCTCATTTACTTTCAAAATCGCGCAAATTTGCTTGTTTGTCAAGTTAGGATTTTTCATACGTATTTCCCGCGCCCTTTGAATGTCTTTGTGTGTTACTCTATGGTTTTTTTGCTTGCGCCCCCCAGATCCGGCTCGCGGCTCTTTGGGCGGCTTTTTTTCTGCCTGCTTGCTGGCGGCTGGCGTCTGCGCCGCCGGGTCGGTCTGCTCTGCGTCTGCGTCAACGACTGCAACGGCTGGCGGCTGCTCTGCGTCCTTTGTGGCGGTGTCCTGCGCTGGCGTCTGACTGACTAGCAACGGATCAGGCGCGCCGCTGTCAAGCTGCTGTTTCCTTCTAAAGACGTTTACTGCCCGTTTAATAACCGTTTGGGCTTCATCATAAAAGCCCGCCTCCATATTTTCAAGGTGCTCAAGGCGTTCTGCCTCGGTCAAGTCTTGCCATCTAATCGGCTTTATACTGCTATACATATTTTCAGTATAGACTATAGCCCCGCGCTGCTCTGCTTGTAATAATCCATCAGGCGCATATAGTTTGTCAAGCTGCGTTCGTAGATACTCCAAAAAACCCTGCTGGTCGCATTGTGGAGGCGCCTCTAATGGGAGGATATAAGCCGTGGTAAACTCTTCAACGTCTATTTCATTAGGGCGGTATATTATATAACCATCTTTGACAAAACGGCGCCCTTGTACTTGGTATTCAACCCGTAGAGTATACTTGATAAACCTATCAATCATTTCAGACTCCTATCTAATCAAATAAAGATCGCCCCTACTCGCCTGGCGCCCGATAGGATAGACGCAAGACGGGTAGGACGGGGTTAATTACTCCCCTGGCGAATGATATTATCATTATAGCCGATTGTTACAAAAAGTCAACAAAGTGGACGGCAAATAACGCTCAGATTATCAAAAATTTTGTTACAAAATAGACTCTTTGCTATAAAGCAAATTTTGTTAAAATAGGGGGCTTGTCTGTCCCCGCCTATCCGCCCGGCTTGCCGGTGTAAGTACCTTTTCAAAATATTAAAACGGGGAAAAACGGGGAAAATTATAAACAAAATAAATTTTTCAAACCTGTCCGATTAAGCTCAACTTTCTTTGTTATTATTGGAAGTACCTAGCAACCATTCCCGCCGCCGGCTTGCTCTACTTCCCAAAATCCCAAAAGACTAGGGGGGTATGTTTTTATAAACCATCAAACCCGGCGCCGGCTGCGCTGTCGGTCATTGTCAACCGTGGCGGGTTTGATATTGCATACCGCCCGCCGATAGGTCATGTAGACGTTATGGAGCGTCTTGTTTTTGCCTACAGTAGACGCGCTAAGCCCGATAGCCCTTGACGCCTCTGCCTCCATAATCAGCTTGCCGCCGTGTGCTATTGCCTCTCTATTGGCGTCTAGCTCCATTACTAACCGCGCCTTATACTCGCGCATTACGGACGGATTTCTGAGATTAACTCGCGGCTTGCGGGTCGATAGCAGACGACGCGCCGCGGCTAATATCGCCGCCGTTGCTGCCTTTGATAATACGATGTTACCATCAGCGTCGAACTCGTTATCGGTTATGATAGTCAATAGCTCTTTTGGCGTTAAAACTACTCTATCCATTGTTACTGCTCCTATCATTTGAGATACACAAAAAGCCCCTAGCGGCTATTCTAGGGGCGGCTTGCTTGCTGGCGATAAATTGACGGGGTAAAACCAAACCCGCCCAAGACTGGCGCCGTAGAGCGTCTAGCGGCTTGTATCCGCCGCGCTCTGAATCCTCGCCGTCAATGTTTCCAATAGGGCGGCTTGCCGGTCTGCGTCCAGCTTTTCAAAGAGGGTCAAGACTTGCTCAAAAATCGCCGTCTGCTCTCCAAATCGCTCTCCTAAATTTTGAGTATTGCAAAAAGCCCGTAAATTTAAGGCTCTTTCCCCATCGGTTAAATTCCCTCTGCCCCTATAACGTCCCCTTGCATCTTGTAAGGGGTTTTTGTATTTTAAAGAGATGCTTGTTTGCAAGCGTATTTCTTATTATTGCTTCAAGTTTATTTTTGTATTTTAAGCCGTTTCTGCTCTCCAAACTGCTCTTCATCTTCTGAATTTGCAATTTCTTACAACCCGTTAACGCCCCAAAAAAATCTTTTTTTCACTTTTTTCTACATTTTTTTGAAATCTCTGCAATATTTCTTCGAGTTTTGTAATTATTAATGAACAATAACAAACTTTAAAACGAATAGTATGTTAGAGAGAATGGGCGAAAAGGAGAATAGCCCTGATTAGGGCGTTAAAGTAGCCGCACTTTCCCCATTTTATTGCAATTCCTCGATTTTTCCCTTGAATTATTTCCTGTTATTAGCTATAATAAAGGGTATTAAATCGTTTCCTATGTTTCCCCAGAGGCGGGGCGAAAAACCTGTCTCATATTTACAAACTGATATTATGAAAAGAGTTATCCGAATCCTGATTTCCCTCGGAATGATAATTGGGACGGTTATGTTTGTCGCGAAGTTCCTTCGACCGGTTCCCGTTCAACATCGTCCGGCGCCGCCGCAGGCGATGAACACCGTTCAGACCGCGCCGGTTAAGCCGCACGAGGGCGGAATTGACTTCACCGTCGACGGGCAGGTGATTCCGTATCGCGCTTTGGATATTGCTCCGGAAGTCTCGGGAATTGTCAAGTTTAAGTCCGAAAAGGCTCGAGCGGGCAAGTTCGTTCGCAAGGGCGAAACGCTGCTGGAAATTGACCCGGTGGATTACGAGTTGTCGGTTCGTCAGTTGACAGAGGAAACGGCTCAGGCGGATGCGTCGATTCACGAAATGGAAGTTCAGATCGAAAGTACGAAAAAGGAAATCGATATCTCGAAAAGTCAGCTTGAAATCAAGGAACGCGAGCTGGCGCGATACGAATCCGTTAAAACGCCGGGCGTCTATTCCGCCAGCGAGATGGATACGGTTCGGACGTCCGTTTTGAACGGGCGCGAAGCGCTTGTCAAGCAGGAAAACGCGCTGCGGCTGTACGAGCGCCAGCTGATTCGTCTGAAGTCCGTTCACGCGCAAAAGCAGGCGAATCTGGAACAAGCGCAGATCAATTTAAAGCGAACGAAAATCGTCGCCCCCATCGACGGCGTTGTCAAGTCACACAATTTTGAAGTCAACACGTACGTTCAGAAGGGAACGGTGGTCGCCACAATTCTCGACACGTCCAAGCTGGAAATTCAATGCTTTTTGCACATGAAGCAGATGTCCTGGCTGTGGGCGTCGAGTAACAACAGCGAGAACGCCGATTCTTCGGACGAGCCTGTTATGCGCGGCTTTGATTTCGCCCCTACGGACGCGACGGTTTATTATGTCCTCGACGGTCAGCGGTGGAGCTGGAAGGGGCGCCTGACGACGTCCGACAGCGGGGCTTTGGATCCCAAAACCCGTATGATGCTTTGCCGCGTTACAATCGACAACCCGACGGACGTTCAGTTTGATTCCTACGTCATTCATACGACGGACACGTCTTTGGGAACTGTCGATAAAGAGGCGTTGGAGAAAGAGAAGAAAGCGAAAAAAGCGCCGCTGATTCAAACGCCGCCTCCGACTCTGCTGGCTGGAATGTATGTAACAATAGTTGTTCACGCCAAGCCGGAAATCCCGCTTTACAGCGCGCCGGAACGCGCCTTGCTGCCGGGCAACAAAATCTGGACGGCAACGGACGGCACGCTGCGGGAATATCGTATTCGCGTGGCGACTGTAACAGACGAAGGCGTTATCTTCTATGCGGATTCACAGGGCGTTACTGCGACTGACAAGGTGGTTATTTCGCCGCTGGCGTCGCCGGCAGAAGGGGACAAGGTGAACGTCTTATGAAAAACTTGTTCCGTTGGATAATTTCCAACACCCCCGCGATGAACATCGTCATGATCGTCGTCCTGGGCGTTGGAACTTACGCCGCTTTGTCGTTACAGCGAGAATCGTTTCCGAACTTCGACGTCGAAACGATTATGGTTCAGGTACCGTATCCCGGCGCCACGCCAGAGGAGGTGGAAAACGGCATCTGCCAGAAAATCGAGGAGTATCTGCAATCGATTGAAGGCGTAAAAAAGATGACGTCCACAGCCAGCGAGGGCATGGGCATGGTCGTGCTGGAACTTCAAAACAGCGTTAAAAACGTTGACAGAACGTTAAATGAAGTTCGAGAAGCGGTTGACCGAATCCCGTCGTTTCCGGAATTGGCGGAAGACCCTGTCGTGCAGCGCGCCAAGATGCAGGAAACGATTTTCTCAATTGGGCTGATTGGTCCGGAAGGGTCGTCTGTAGAAAACACGCTCGCTTTGCGAGAGCTGGCGGAGGATCTGCGTCAGGAACTCATTCAGCTGCCGAGAATCTCGATGGTCAATCTGGTTGGCACGAAAGACTATCAAATTGACGTTGAAATATCGGAGAATACTCTTCGCGCTTACGGGACGTCGCTGGACGCGATTGCCAAAACGGTCAGAGCGGAAAACTGTCAAACGCCGGGCGGTACGATTCGCGCTCCGTCTGTAGAAATCAACGTCCGTACAGACAACCGGCGGTATACGGCTGACGGCATCGAAAAGCTCCCGGTAATTACAGACGAGGCGGGCGCCGTTTTGACGCTGGAGGACATCGGGTACGTTCGTGACGAGTTCACCGACGGTCCGGCGCTGGCTACGGTCTATACGCCGGATAAGAACGCTGAAAGCGCCGGAGAGAAAACCGTTCCAGTCGGGCGTCCGTGCATTGCTTTGGGCGTGCTGAGAAATTCGACTGAAGACCTCATTGCCATGGTCGATACGCTTCGCGCCTGGGTGAAAAAGAAGCAGCAGCCCGGCGAGCTGCCGGAAGGGTATACGATGATAACCTGGGGCGACCGCTCGGAGGAAGTCCGTTCCCGACTGGAGCTTTTGGCGACCAACGGCATTCAGGGCTTGACGATTATTTTTGTTCTTTTGGCGGTTTTCCTTGACCTCAAACTGGCGTTTTGGGTTGCAATGGGTTTGCCGTTTTCCATCTGCTTAACGTGCTTGTACATGTACGGCTGCGGGCAGACGCTGAACATGATTTCCACGTTTGGATTTATCATGGCGCTGGGAATTGTAACAGATGACGCGATCGTCGCAGGGGAAAACATTTTCCGTCATCACGACATGGGCAAGGACTGGTTTAACGCCTCGGTCGACGGCATTACAGAGGTTATTCCCAGTATTACAACGTCTTTGCTGACGACAATCGTCGCCTTTTTGCCGCTGCTGTTCATTTCCGGGATCATGGGAAAGATTATTTACTCGATTCCGGTGGTAATGATTGCCATGCTTTTGGCGTCAATGTTTGAATGCGTTACCATTCTGCCGTGCCACCTGTCACATCGTAAAAATATCATTTTTACGTTCCTTTATCATTACCTGTACATTTTCGCGTGGGTTCCGGCGGTTGTATTAAAGTGTAACAAGTACGCCATGGGCGGATTGCAGTGGTTTGTCAAGCGCGTTTACGCGCCATGTTTGCACTGGGTTTTATTGAATCGAAGCATTTTCTGCGCCGGTCTGGTTTCCCTGTTGATTTTCACCTTTGGTCTGGTTTGGTCAGGAACGATTCCGTACGTCTTCTTCCCGAAAACGGACGGCAACGAAGTTCAGGCGACTGTAAAGTTTCCCAACGGCACGCCGGCGGAAGTTACCGACTACTGGACAAAGCTGATGGAACAGAAGTTTTGGGAAATCGCGGACGAGTACGAGAAAACCAAAGAACCCGTTGCGGTGCGTTCATTTAGAGTCGTCGGCACGACGCTGCAGTCCAGAGGACACAATATGGGCGGCAGTTCCGGCGGCGGAACCGGACATACCGGCGGCGTTCAGGTGGAACTCATTTCCGGCGACAAACGAACGGTGTCCAGCATGGAAATCGCCGACCGATGGCGTCAAGCCGTTGGCGTCATTCCCGGCGCAGACGAGGTGGAATTTACTTCTCAGGCGTTCGGACCTCCGGGCGGCGCCATTGAATTCATGCTCGTCGCGAAAGCGGAAGACTACGAAAAGCTCGAAGCCGCCGTCGAAGAAGCCAAAAAACATCTTGCTACATTCGCAGGCGTTATCGATATTACAGATTCAGACGTTCCCGGCAAATGGGAGTTTCAGATGAAAATCAAGGAACACGCCAAGTCGCTGGGAATTCACCCGCAGCAATTGGCGGAAACGATGCGCGCGGCGTACTACGGCGCGGAAGTGGAGCGACTTCAGCGCGGACGTCACGAAGTCAAGCTGATGGT
>CACXSS010000190.1 GCA_902770245.1 uncultured Planctomycetota bacterium
GATTCTTTTGTGGGAGAAAGGAGAATTTCGTCGTTTTGGCTGAAATTCTGAGCGGACTTGCACAGAACGGACGTTACTCCAAACTTCAAGCCGTTGGCTTCAAGGATTTTATAGGTCAGGGGCATTCCCGCGTTGCGTTCAAAGACGCTCACGTTGGCGGAAACGAACATTCCGGGAGTTCCGTCTGCGTTGACAATTTCCGACAGAATGTCAGCCGCCGGGAACCCGAGTTCCGCTTTGCCCAGCGCGATGGCGTTGTATCCCATCGCACGCAGAGCAGACGCCGTTGTATGGAATTTCAGTTCAGCCTGTTTGCCAAAACTGTTGCACATGCCTCCGACGTCCAGAGCGATAACGGGCCAGCCTTTATCCTTTAATCCTTTGATAAAGCTGTAACGGCGCGACAAACCGCCTTTCATTCTGTCCAGACCGGCGCAGCCGCACGGTTCCAAATAACCGTTTTGCTGACCGGTAATAACCAGAGCCACTCTCGGAACGCCCCAGCCAACGAAAATTGGACCGTTTTCTTTAATCGGATCAAAGGGCGGTTTGACGATTTCATTGGGCGTTTCTGACGCCGTTTTAGGCGCGGCTGCAGATTGGCTGTCTTCCTTTTGAGGAATATCTTCCAGCAGCGGGTTATTGGGTTTATCAGCCGCATTATCAGTCGCCTGTGACGGGAGCGTTCCCGGCTCGTTAGCGTTTCTCTTAGGCGGCGGAGGAATGACGCGAGATTCTGCAGCATCGTTCGCTTCTTCCAAATTCAAATCGAGAGAATCGTCCAGTTTTTGCATCTCGGATTGAACCAGTTTTGCCGCATCTTCTTTGAGCGAATTCGGTTCCGC
This sequence comes from uncultured Planctomycetota bacterium, assembly GCA_902770245.1. Classification (GTDB taxonomy): domain Bacteria; phylum Planctomycetota; class Planctomycetia; order Pirellulales; family Thermoguttaceae; genus RUG11551. The sequence continues at coordinate 846 of CACXSS010000190.1, forward strand.
CGTTGACTTGTTCTTTGATTCCCATTTCGGTTCTTTAGCCGCGTCAGCGTTGGCGACTTTTGTCGTATCTGCTGCTGGAGTTGTTTCCGGTTGCGTTGTTTCCGGCTTGGCGGTCTGAGCGGTAGGTTTTTCAGGAACTGCCGGGGCAACTTGAGCAGGCTCCGTTTGAGCAGTTTTTACTTGAGTCGGTTTCGGACCAATCGTATCCGGCTGAACGGATTTCGACGTCTCAGCTTGCGCTTGCGGTTCCGGATTTGACGGAGTCTTCGCAGAGTCAGGATGCTCCGTTAATCCCATGTCTTCCATCTGAATAGCGTCAGACGCAACAGGCGTTTCCGGCGCAGCCGGCGCGGTTTCCGGCGTTTTTACTTCCGGTACAGCGGGAGGCGTGATTTCAGGAACTTCCGGCGCAGCCGGCGCGGTTTCCGGCGTTTTTACTTCCGGTACAGCGGGAGGCGTGATTTCAGGAACTTCCGGCGCAGCTGGCGCGGTTTCCGGCGTTTTAACTTCCGGCGTAGCGGGAGGCGTCAGTTCAGGGACTTCCGGCGCAGCCGGCGAGGCTTCCGGCGTCTCAACTTCCGGTACAGCGGGGGGCGTCAGCTCAGGAACTTCCGGCGCAGTTGTTTCCGGCGTTTCAACTTCCGGTACAGCGGGAGGCGTCAGTTCCGGGACTTCCGGCGCAGTTGTTTCCGGCGTTTCAACTTCCGGGAGTGCGGGAGGCGTCAGCTCAGGGACTTCCGGCTCGATTTCCGGTTCTGCATCCGGCAATTCAGGAGCTTCAAGTTCCGGCATTTCCGGGATTTCTGGCGGAACAGCCGTCTGTTCAGGTTCTTTAATTTGAGCTTTTAACTCTGGAACAGCCAACTCGTCATTTGATTTGACGTCGTTACTAACTGGCGCCTTTTCAGGAATTGCGTCAGCAGGAGACGACGCGGAATTGCTTTTTTCGGTTATTGGAGCCGTCTGATCTGTTGATGCGTTTTTCGGTTCTTTGCATCCGGACAGGATGACCAAAAGAATCGACAGACTCATTACAGCAACGCAGAAAAACGTGAAATGTTTCATGGCATATATAGCGAGATTGACTCGCGCTGCGAATGAAGGTGTAAATAAATACGGATTGCCAGACAGACGAACAATCTGTCTGGAACGCGGCGCCCAGAAAGAACGCCGCAGAATAATATGCTTGGCAGGAATCGCCAGATTTTATTCCTGCTTATTTGTAACCGCAAATCGAATATTAATCAAGATTGATTTTTCGTCTTCTGACGAAGTTTTTAGAATAATTGTCCCCATTTTTTCCTGAACATGCCCCCAATAATCGCAAATTGGGGCGTCTGCGGGAACCGTCAGATGAATAATCGTACGCACAACGCCGGATTCCGGCAGATAAACCGGCTTGTCCAGTTCGACTTGAAGCCAGTCCGGATTAACCGATTCGATTTCCAAATTAATATGCGGCGGAATTTCTCCAGGTTTAAGATTTTCCCTATCTTCCGCTTTTACAGAGCGATCCAGAACCCACAGGATTTTCTTGCCAACGGATCCGCTTTCCAGAATTCCCAGAATCCAGGTTTTACTCTCTTCGTTCCAGCCAGGACCAGCCAACGAAATGTTCCCAACAACCGTTCCGTAAACAGGGATTGTAATTTCCGGCTGAAGGGGGCTGTTGGTTTTCAAAATGAGCTTTTCGCTAAACGGACCCAAGGGCAGGTTGTCTTTGGCAGTTAACGTAAGTTGATAGCCGCCCGTTGCGTCCGGTTCGCTGCGGTACTCTTCTTCCGTCAGCGGGGTAATCTTGAGTTCAAACCTGTCTTTTGCGTCCGGATTGAGAAAGTCGTATCCGGTAATTTCCAAAGGAGGATTTTTGTAACAGGCGATTTGCGTTTGCGATTGCGCTGAGTAACCATGAGTTATATTGGTAAACGTCACTTCAGAGGGCATAGCGCGAGCGTCCGCCACGATTTTGCCTCGAACTTCCAGCTCGACCATCATCATATCCGGGTCGTTGGTTTGAATTAAAACCTTTTGCACGTAATCGCCGATAAAATCCGCTGTTTTCCAGGACACGTCAATTACGGTCGAATCGCCGGGCTTGACGATTCCCTTACCCAAATCGGCGGCAGTGCACTTGCAGCTGGTTTCTTCAACGGAAATAGTCAGATCCGCCGTTCCCGTATTCTTAACAACAAATTGATGTTTTCCGACTTCTCCGTTTTGCAAAACGCCAAAATTGTACAGTCGATCGACGTTGATAATTGGCCGCGCTGGAGAGTCGAATTTTTTAGCTCCTTCGGCAACCGCGTTTATGCTGTCCAAAGGATTGCTAAAAACAGGAACCGTAGGAGTAATACAGTCTATTAACGCCTGTTCGCTGTACGGCGGATGAGTGATTCTGTATCGAGCGATTCCCCATCCAACGACGAGCGCTGCTATTATAGAAACAAAAATAAATAAAAGACTTTTTTTCATGGAATATCTTGATGCGATAAACGCTTGAATAACTATAAATAAAAACGCTTCGCAACAGAAAGAGAAGCGTTTGTTTAACTCCTGATCGATAACCTGTTTTTATCCTCGACCGGTTTTTTCAACGGCTTCCGACATGACGTCGCGAAATTCTTCCGGCTCAAGATCAGCAAGACGCTTGCCTTTCTTTTCGAGCTGTTCGTTTACGCGCACAGCCGTTTCCTGCATGATTTCATGAGTCTGTTTGCTGCCGCCGACGAGAAGGTAATTCTCCCCCTTTGTCAGGCGAGTTTCTTCCTCGTCTTGATTATCGAGTCCAACGCCCAACAGAGCGGCGTCTTTCGTTTTTTTCGGCTTGGATTGAGGTTTTTTCGGTAATCTCATGTATAAAGTAACACGGTAAGAAAATCGTGGATTTCCTCACAGAGCAATCCACGACCAGCGGTCTGCCGTTTGCTGATTTGTCTGTTATTTCATTGATTTGAACATGGCTTCGAGCGTTTTGGACGCCGCTTCGCGGCTGTCAGCCGCTTTATTGGAGCTTTCGTTCTTCTTTTGCTCCGTCTGTTCTTGAGGCGCGTTCCAATTGACAACAGTAGTCAGGGTTTTCTGGAATTCTTCGCCCGCTTCGTCGCCGTCTTCGCCAAACAAGACGGACAAGTCAATTTCGCCATCGTCGTTTGAAGAACTCTGTTTTGTATTTGCAACCCGGCTGACAGCTTCTTTAACGGAAGCAACCTTGGGATTCTTCGCACCGTGCATTTCAGCCGAAATCTGCACTGTGGTTTCCAACGGTCCAACACGCAGCGTTTGACCGTTTTTCAACTCGACTTCTCCAGTGATCTTTTGACCGTCAACGAAAGTGCCGTTTGTGCTGCCCAAGTCCTTAACCGTAACGGAACCGTCTTTAACGTCAATTTGAGCGTGACGTCGGCTAAGAGCTTTGCTTTCAATACGAAGATTACACTCCGGCAAGCGTCCAATAATGAACTGCGGTTTATTAATGGCGATAACAGCGCCTTCGTTTTTACCTCCGTGAACAATCAGTTTTACGATCATATCCTGTTCCTTTTAGTATAAGTGAAGCAATTCCCCATTCATCTTTCTGTTTCGGGAACCGGCATTGGCAAAAGTTATTACGTTTTAACGCCAAGCCTGGTTCGATACGTCAAGCCCATTTGTTTAATTGATTATATCAGATTTATTTCCTTTAGTAAATAGCTCCCATAAAAAAATGTAAAAATTTTTTAATTACTTGAAGAACCAGACATTATAAATAAACCGAAATCGCAGAAAACGCCAATTTCTATAAATGCTCGACATTTTTATAATGTAAAAAAAGAACGTTTCTCGTTAATCTTATCGATAAAACCGTTCAGACAGCCACGTTTCAGCGCCCAGCAGCAAGCAGAACAAAACCGCGAGAATCGGGAACAGTTCCCAGCCGGCGCGGCCTGTAGAAACGCGCTGTTCGATCTGTTTTCTGTCCCGGGACTGCGACCACGGGCACGACCCGAAAAAGTCTTTGAGCTGGTCGGCGTCAAGACGGGTTAAATCGGTGTCCTTTTCAGAATAATTAAAGCTCAAAAAGATTTTCTCGGCAGAATCGCTCTCGGATTCCGGTACGGCGGCAATATACCCCGCCGTCATCAGACCGGGTATGCGAACGACGTCTTTTTGAGCGCGAACAAGCTGCGTCTCCGGGGCTTTCCCGGAGGTCGACATCCCCGACGGTTCGGAATACATCGTGATTTTCCAGTCGTCGTTTTCCTCATCCTGCTTGATTTCCGCAGTCTCCCCGGCGCGATAGTTCAGACGATTAACGCCCGACGAACTGAGATAATCCGCCGTCTGATTTATCAGCACGAAAAAGACCCAGTTTTGAGCCGACGCCAAAGCGTTCCACGCGCCTTTTGAGTCGTCAATCGGAGTCGTTATCGTTACCGCTCGTCCGGCGCCGACGGGACGCTCCAGAATAAACGGTCTTAAATCGCTGTATCGCAAAACAACGTTGACGTCTGAAGGGAAGTCCGACAACTGCCAGTATCGAAAGACAGAGGTTTGCGTCCACGGAACGGAGCTTGCCATCTTTTCAAACGGAACCAGAATCGGATGAACGTACGACCGCGGCAGAACAAAGACGCCGTCGCCCGCTCTCGCCTGCAATTGAACTTTGCCCGCCATGACGGTTTGCGATTCCGGCGTGTTAAACGCGCCGACGTCCGAGGCGTTGTCGCCCAGAACGACGCAAAGCCCTCCCCCCTGCTGCGTCCACGATTCCAGCTTTTTCCAGCCGTCCGCAGACATCGGCGCGGGATTGAGCAGAAACGCCAATTCATATTTCGACAGTTTATCCAATCCGAAAGCTTCCGAATCAAACTCCGCTTGAGAAACAACGTCACAATTGTATCGGCTGCGTCCTTCATCCCGCCACGATTTTGGCGACAGAGCAACGGTCAGGAAGGAAGATTTTTGATTCTCCGCCGAAATCAGCAAGACGTTTTTCGCCCCGGCGCGTTCAAACGAAAACCAGCGGCAGTCGTCTTCCGCAAACGCGTCTGCGCCGGAAAGTTTGACAAAGCCCTCGTACTTGCCCGGCTCAAACCCAGACAGCGAAAAGCTGACGGACTGTTCCAGATCGCTGGAAAGAATCTTTTCGTCACGCTTGACCGGTTTGTCAGAGTCGTCCAGAATGTACAGTTCCAAAGTACGATCTGACAATTCCGAAGCGTTTCTCTTCACAACCGCGCTAATATTCAGCTTCTCTCCCGGAGCAAGGATTTCCTTTTCCAGCCGCAGCGGCAGGACGCTGTCGTTAACCAGATTTTGCGCTCCAACGTCGATGACGTACACCGTCGGCAAGCTCGCTTTTTTCAGTCTGGACGCGACAACAGGAGCGGACGCCGCTTCCCAGGCGGCTTTTGACATGTCCGTAAAAATATACAGCTCTTTGACGCCCAAAGACGACGATTCCAGAAGTTGAGCCGCTTTGATTATCTGCCCGGTAAAGTCGAGCGAGCCGGGAGCAGGCTTGATCTGTTCCAGCTGGTACTTTGCCGCCGACCTGTCCACGGCAAAAGCAGGCGTTTTGGTTTGAGAGTCGATGATTGCAATCTGACTTCCATTCGGCAGACGCGACAACGCCCACTGTCCCTCTTTGAGCGCGTAGTCAAACAGCGACTGGTTGTCCCGCTGACAGTTCATTCTCACGGACGTGTCAAACAGCAGCGCCGCCGCAGTCGGAGCAGACGACGACGCGCTGACGCTCCGCGTTATCGACGGACGCGCCAAAAGCAAAGACAGAAGGATTATCAACCCGATTCGGCACAGCAGCAAGAGCAAATGACGCAATCGCACCGACCGCTTGGCGGTCTGCTCAACCTGCTGAACAAACCGCAGCGCCGGGAACTCTATTTTTTGCGGCTGACGCCGAAGAAACAGATGTATCGCAAC
>CACXSS010000191.1 GCA_902770245.1 uncultured Planctomycetota bacterium
CGCCGACCGAGTTGTCCTCCGGATTCAAGGAACCGAAATTTTTTCCCTGATTGCAGTACGACGGGTTGGGCAGCGAACAAAACGGCGCAGAGTCCATTTCAGTCGGTCCGATGGAAGCGGGATACCAAAGACCGAAACTCTTTACCGGGTTGGTCGACGAGGCGTTATAACGGTTTTCCACAATAGGATTTTGCGTTTCCGCGTCGCTGGGACAAATCATCGTCGGAATAACCGTCCGAACAAAATTCTCGTTCTTTGTTGAATTGAGATACTCGTTTTCGTCATATAAATCATACAGCGTCATCTGTTCCATAAACGGCAAGATGGCTCCAAACCACGTCAATCCCAAACGATTATACGGCGTGGTGTTGGTAAACGGCGTCGCCATCGGCAGCGCTTTATTGCGCCCTTCATAGCTCATCAGAGCAATTCCAATCTGCTTGATGTTGTTGGCGCACTTCATTCTCCGCGCCGCCTCGCGGGCAGACTGCACTGCCGGCAAAAGCAGCCCAACCAACACGCCGATAATCGCGATGACGACTAACAGTTCAACAAGTGTAAATCCAGACGTTCTGTTCATATTTGATATTTGGAAACGGTAAATTCATGAGTTGTTATACTTCATATTTTATTTGACAATATAATCCAAAGATAACAAAAAGTCAAGGAAAAATCCTAAGTTTAACCCTGCAAAAGAGCATAAAAATCAGATATTATAACTTTAAGCCCAAAAAGTACAATTCAAAGACTGGAAACGTCGATCCCGTTTGGATATACAGCGGATAACCCAAAAACAATTCCGCGTTTTTTCGATTTATCCCAGCGCGTCCTCTTTTCAAAAACGGAGAAAGAATGTATAATATAATCAATAGCGCAAAACCATGAATAACAATAACCGTCAACAGAACGTCCCGATTCCTTCCAAAGAGAAGTCGCTTGCCAGTCCGTATTTGGAATTCGTCCGGCAGGCGATGGCGACGGATTTTGTCCTGCAGCTGAACATGGGTCAGTACGCAAACGACAAGTCCGCAGCCCTGGACGCCCTGGACGTCGTTTCGCGTCTGGAACGGGAACTGAGCTATTTTATCCCGGACAGCGTCGTCGGAGAACTCAATCGGACGTCGGCGAATATTCCGGTTTTCCCGGACGAGCCGATTTACGATCTGTTTCGACTTTGTCAGACGTTGTTCAATCAAACGCAGGGCGCGTTCGACATTACCGCCGGGCGTCTGTGGGAAATCTGGGGATTCTCCCGAAGGGTCGGGCAGGTACCCGCTCCCGAAGAGATTCAAACAGCGTTAGAAACGCGGGGAGAAGGGAAATTGTCGTTCCTGGACGACGTCAAAGGCGTCGCCCGAACTGACGAACGAACGAGGGTAAATCTGGGCGCAATTGGAAAGGGCTACGCATTAGACCGGGCAAGCCGATTCCTGGTCGACTGCGGCGTTACAGACTTCCTCTTTCACGGCGGAGCCAGCAGCGTCGTCGCGATGGGAAATCGAACCGATAGCATCGGCTGGGAAGTCGGGCTGCACAACCCGCTGCGGCAAACGTCGCCAGAAAACAAGGAATCAACCCGACTGGAAACGATTCGGCTTCACAACCAGGCGCTGGCAACCAGCGGTTCACAAACGCAGTTCTTCCGCGCCGGAGGAAAGCGTTACGGACACATCATTGATCCGAGAACCGGATACCCGGCGTCCACGATGCCCGACTCGCCGGTTGTTTATTCCTCAACAGTTATCGTACCAATTCAACCCTCGGATTCCCAATACGATTTTTTCGCCGCCGCCAAAGCCGATGCCCTCGCAACCGCGTTTTACATTCTCGGTCCGGACGCCGCACAGGAATACTGTACAAATAATCAGGGTATTGAATTTATTTTCGTTTTGCCTGATAATAAGGGAAAATTGCCGTATAAAGTTACGCACATTCAATAAGAACAAGCGCGTCAAAAGCGCCATTAAAGGAAATGAAAAATAACAACGCCTTAATTCGTCAAATCACGTCGTCAGCTTGTAAAATCAGCATGATTTTATGCTTTGCGCTGTCGATTATTCTGGTCAGTCAGACGTCCGTCAACGCTCAGCTTCCCAATAGTTACGGAAAGCCGCTGGTTGTCAACGGGAAACTTCAGTATGTTCCAACCGCTTCTCACACGGTAGGTTCTACGATGACGTCAGGCGGAATCATCAGGTTCTTTCACTACGAACCTGTTGGAAACAAACTTGCCAAAGTCGATTTCATTTCCAAAGCTCCGGACAAACATCTTTCATTGCGATTTAATGGACCGGAATACGCCATGTGTCTGATTCACAAAGGCGCGCCAAACGCCAAAAACAATAATTCAATTCGTTTTTCCGGAACTCTTAAACTGTCCTCAACAGCGCCGATTCCCAATAAAACCGTTGCTGACAACGAAAAGAAAGCCGAAGAAAAGAAAACCGAAGAAGAATCCAAAAAGCCAGACCTGATTTTTCCGATAATCGTTCTTCTCCAGGACAGAAGCGGGCTTATTCAATTGTTCATTCAAACAGACGAATCTACGCTTTTGGAGTATCAGGTCAAGAACTTCTGGGAGCTGTTTATTCTCATTCAGGAAAACTGCAAAAAAGACTTCTTTGAATTGCTGAAGAGCTATAGTCCAACAGTTTTTACAACCGAACAGAATACGATTCAGCGAGTTTACAGCGCGATTTCCAAAAGCGTCCAACTCAGCTCTGATAACCATCAGGAATACCAGAAACTCATAGACGATTTGTCAAGCGACGTCTATATGAAACGGGTTGCCGCCATGAACAAAATTCAAAACGAGGGGGTCAACTTCCTCAGTTTCGTACAAAAGCTGGACTTAAAACAGCTTGATCCTGAAGCGCAAGTTCGTCTGGCAGACTTTCTGAGCAACGATTCGTTCGTCAGCGATACGGACGATGTCGAAGACATGGCTGTTCTTTTCGCCAATTCACTTTACGCAAATATTCCGCTTCTGGAATCGGACAACCAGTCGTTTAATACAATTGCTCAAGAGCGTCTCAAAGCCAAGCTGGGCGACGCGTTCAAGTTTGACAAATCCGCCCCGGACGACGTCCGCGCTACGCAAATTCAGGAGTTGAAAACCCTCGTGAATTTCCCCAAACCGCGAACTATCCAGATGGACGAGCAAACGCAAAAGCGGTTTAAAGATCTCGTAGATTCGCTCTTTGACCAAACCATGTCGTCATTCAAATTCTGAATGTAAAACGAAATCGCTCCAAATTAAAAACAAAGACGATGAACGGAAATAACCGCTCATCGTCTTCATTTATTATGTAACGGGCTTTCGCAGATTGCGCGTAATCCAGATATCAACTATCTATTAACAAGACAAATCAAGTGGCAAATCGGAAATATCTTTTAAGCGTTTTCCGTCCACAAGATTTTCAAGAGTTTCAATAATATCTTCCCGACCTTGAGTTCCAAAAGCTTTTACAGCATCCAAGAGTTCATATAATGCAAAATGATATACACAATCCAAATCTCCTGTACCAAGTGCCAATGACGCCAATCTTGAAGGCAAGGGTTCCCCTGTAACAACTACAATATGCGGTAAATGTCCTTTTCTATTACGAATAAGGTTTAATGCCTCTGTACGACTGTTTTGAGCTCTATCACTTCGCATAGTCCATTTTGCAGAGATAGAGGCATGCAAAATAGGCTTTCCACCATTCTTCTTTCTTAAGTCAGCCATTTTGCAAATATTATCTGTAACCACTAATGAACCGTTATTGAGTTCTTCATCTTCATATAACGAACGATATACAACCACATCGGGTGCAACCATATAATCGTTACCAAGAGTTGTTGACAGTCTTTTGTTTTCACTAACTATTTGAGCCAAATATGCAAGATGTTCATATTGAGCAAAATCCCAAGTTTTTATGGCGCTTTGATTACCTAAATTTAGAACCGTCCATGAACCAGGACGCAAATGCTGGAGTTTTGGGAATGTTTCAGAAACAAACTGCATTGTTATCTGTTCAAAAAGAGTGCCTGCCGTCTGTCCTTTAACTTTTCCGCTCACAGTAGCGCCTAAACGCTCTGCAATACTTTTTGCAATAGCTTTTGATGGTTCATTGCTCGTATCTGCATTGGACGCAATTCCATCTGAAGAAATAGTCAAAACACGACTATTTATCAAACGCTTATGATATTGTTCTCTTGCACGTTGTATTAAAGATTTTTTACTCACTTTCAAGACACCTCCTGATTTCTATGCCAACAGCTTTCGCAACTGGCGGTGGAAAAGCATTTCCAATCATACGACATGCAGCTGTTTTCTTTTTTCCAAATCCCCATTCAGGTGGAAATCCTTGAATTAAAGCTATCATTTCTTTAGTAAGCTTTGGTAACCCATGAAAACCGGGAGCAGGAGCGGTATTAGCAACTCCGTTTCCGTCAACGCCTAATTCTGCCCACGCAATACGTGAACGAACAGGACCTAAATCCGGACCGCCATGTTTCTTACTACCACCAACTATAGTTGGAGCTATTCTATTTGCATTTTGCGCCCATTGTTCAACGCTTTCCCAACCATTAGCGCCCATTAAAGGCTTGAGTACTTCACCAACAGTTGGGGCGCAATTCTGTCTTTCAACGGGATATGAAAAAAAACCCTTTTCATTATTCCTGATACCAACAATAACAACACGAGGTCTAAGTTGTGGAACGCCATAATCACAGGCATTTAGCAATTTAATTGAGACTTTATAGCCTAAATCTCGAATTGATTGTAATATATGCTCTCTATACTCGTCGAATTTTGCATCTAAAAATCCCCGGACATTCTCGAGCATTACAGCGCGGGGCTTCATTTCTCCTATAAGACGTATTGCTTCTGGAAATAAATCCCTTTCATCATCTCGACCTAACTGCTTTGAGGCAACCGAAAAAGGTGGACAGGGAACGCCGCCTGCCAACAAATCAATGTCTTTATATTGCGTTCCGTCAAAATCATGCACATCAGCACAAATGACGTTCCATTCAGGACGATTCGCTTTCAATACTTCGCAATACTCTTTTTCATATTCAACTAGCGCAACATGATGAAAGCCAGCCATATCCAAACCGAGGGCCTGTCCACCCGCACCCGAACATATTTCAACACATGTGAGCATGAACAAAGTCCTCCTTTCCAAATATTCTGAAATATTGCATTAAAGAACAAAAATGCTGCATAAAAAATCATGTCTTTTTTGTTATCTTCCTATATCAATTTAAAATTAAGAAAAACAAAAAAGACATGACAAAACACATCATTGAAATTCAAAGTACTAATGGCTTTGGACTATTTCTTTTCAAACATCGAGCGAATGCGGGCGCCGGTGATTTCCGCCGGGTGTTCTGCCAGAGCGGCGCGTTTGGCGTTGAGGTTGGGCGCGCCAGCGGCGGCTTCTGCCAGCCACTTTTTCGCGAATTCGCCGGATTCAACGCGGCGCAGAGATTCTTTCATCAACGCCTTCATCTGTTCGTGAGGAAGAATGAACGGACCGTTGCTGTATTCGCCCCATTCCGCCGTGTTGGAAATAACGGCGTTCATCTTCTGGATTCCGCCTTCGTAAATCAGGTCAACGATCAGCTTGGATTCGTGAATGCATTCAAAATACGCCATCTCCGGCGGATAGCCAGCTTCGATGAGGACTTCAAAGCCGCACATCATCAGGTCGACGATGCCGCCGCACAGGACGTTCTGTTCTCCAAAGAGGTCTTCGTAGGTTTCCTGCTGCATGGTGCATTCCAGAATGCCCGCGCGGGTCAAGCCCAAACCTTTGGCGTAAGCCAGAGCAATGTCGCGAGCGTCGCCGGTGGCGTTTTGATGAACGGCGATCAAGCCGGGAACGCCAAAGCCTTCCATGAACCGGCGATAGACTTCGGTTCCGGGGCTTTTGGGCGCAACCATAATCACGTTGACGTCTTTGGGCGGGACAATCGTATTGAACGTGTACGCGAACCCGTGCGAGCAGCACAGCGTGTTCCCCGGCTTGAGTCCGGCTTCGATTTCGTTCTTGTAGACTTCGCCGTGGCGTTCGTCCGGAAGCAGAATCTGAATCAGGTCAGCTTTTTCAGCGGCTTCCTTAACGCTCATCACCTCGAATCCGTCTTCTTTGGCGGCTTCAAAGGACTTGCCCTGTCGAACGCCGATGATAACGTGAACGCCCGATTCTCGCAGGCACAACGCCTGGTTGCGGCCTTGCGCTCCATAACCCATAATGGCAACTGTTTTACCCTTCAGCGGATCCAGCGACGCGGCGCTGTCATGAATGATTTCCATCGTTAAAATTCCTTCAGTAAATTAATCTTGTTAAAAATCGCTGACGCCGGACGCCCGGCGAACAGTCAATTTCCGATGTTCAAATTATTCCGATATTATACCCCATAAAAAGAGAGTGTCAAGAGGCAAGCTGGGGCGCGTTAGCGTCAAGGAATGGGGGGCGATAAATTTTGGGTTGTGAAAATAGATAGTTTTTATTTTTGAACGCAGAGTACGCGGACTCCTCGCAGAGAGCGCAGAAGCACGCAGACATGTGTCATCTACGCCTGATTCTCAGGCTATGACACGATGTCTGCTTGCGATTTTAAAAATTATAAAAAAATCGGACGGGAATCGTGGCGTAGCTAACGTAGTTAGCGTCGTCGCCACATTCCCAGTCCGTCTGCGTATTCTGCGAGTAGTCTGCGGTTTCTGCGTTTAGTCTGCGGTTTCTGCGTTCTCATTCTTTTTTCATGATTTCATGCCCCTCAATTTTGAGCGCACCCAAGGAATGGTTAACAGGATATAGTCTGGATGAGCGCTTTGCGCAACTCCTCACTCCTAATTCCTAACTCAATCCCCAGCCGTTTAGTCAAAACCCCTCGACTCAGAACGTCTTTTCCAGAATCTCGATTATCTCGGTAACGGAAAGCTCTTTGGGGTTCCCGTTCATGCTGTTGCCCAGCGACCCGCGAGCCAAAGCGGGAATTTGAGCTAAATGAACGCCCAACTGGCTCAGCCGGGTTGGGATTTTAAGCGTCTGACAGATCTGTTCAACGCGTTCAATGAACTCGTCAACCCGATCTTCTCCGTAATTCCCGGACGGGGGAAGCAGAAAGTTGGCTAACGCGCTCAATTCCGCCATGGATTCCTGTTTGTTGACTTTCAGAGCAATGGGCAGCATACAGCCGCACGCTATTCCGTGAGCAACGCGATGTTCCGCGCCCAGCGCGGCGGCGACGCCGTGCGCCATGCCAAGCCCGGAGTTCGCCAGGCACATTCCAGAAAGCAGCGCTGCGTGCGAGACTTTTTCTCTCGCGTCCCGGTTTTGAGGCTCTTTATACGCAACTTCCAGAGAGTTCCAGATTAACCCCAAGCCCTCAATTGCCAGCGCCTGGGGAATCGGTTTCGCCTTGCGGGAAATAAAGCTTTCAATCAACTGCGTCAGAGCGTCAATTCCAGACGCTGCCGTAACCGCAGGCGAGCAGGACGTTGTCAGTTCCGGATCGACCAGAGCGACTTTGGGCATGAGACTGTTGTGACGCAAACTCTTTTTTACGAACGGATCAGAAACGGAAATGACGGCGTTTTTGGTCGCTTCCGCCCCGGTTCCCGCCGTCGTTGGAATGGCAATTACCGGCAGCGGTTCTTTTTTAATTGCCGCTCCCGTTCCGACGCCTTCCAGAAAATCGCGAGCGGACGCCCCCTTTGCGTTTACCGCCATGGCGGCTATCGCTTTTGCGGTATCGATAGCCGAGCCGCCGCCGATAGCAATAACAGACGTTTTAGAGGAATTGAGAATCGAAACGACTTCCGCCGTCGCTTTGTCAATCTGTTCTACAGACGGCTCCCCATGAACGTCAATCGTCAGCGCGACGCCTATTTTGGATTCCTCCAGCGATTTGAGCAGACTGTCCAGAACGCCGTTACTTTTGAGCGTTTTAGACCCGCAGAAGACAACGGCTCTGTTTCCCCACGGCTTAGCCAACCGTCCTGCTTCCGCAAGACGTCCCCAGCCAAAAGAAATCAAATTGGGAACTTGAAAATCGTAGGAATCTGTGTTGTGCGTCATGATGTATGGAGGCAGTTGAGATGAGAGGTGGTTGAAAGGCGGTAATGAAGTGAGCGAAGCGGTGCGAAGCCGCACGGGCAAGTGGATGAGGTTTTACCTCCGAAAAAGCCGGTTTCGGCGTTCCCCGCTTCCAATCAGGAACCGACCTTGTCGGCGGAATTACGCATTCGCCGTTAGGCGAACAAAACGCAATAGGGAGTAGGGATTATTAAACTACTGTCTCTTGCCTATTGCCTATTGCCTGGAAGAACCGCACCCCGGCTCGCCTTTATCGTCCCGACGTTATCCACTGCAATGCGCGGGAAATCTGACCGTCGATAACGGGAACCGTTCTGTTTGGCTCGCCAGCTCGCACCGGCGGGACAATCGGTTTGCCGTCTTTATCTTTTTCCGGATTGAGCAGAATATCCAAAAACTGGTATCGCCACAAAACCTGCTCATTCTGATACGAATTGAGCTTGACAATCATATCGGGAGTTACGCCCCATTCGTCTTCCTCAGTAAATCCCTCTTCACGATGGATGTTGTGCCCGCTGGGACGGAAATAGCCGCTTGTCGTCAATTTCAGCGCGCCGCCGTCCATATCAATAACGTTTTGAACCGAGCCTTTTCCGAAACTGCGTTCTCCAACAATTTTGGCTCGTTTTGAGTCCTGGAGACAGGCGGAAACGATTTCCGCCGCGGACGCGCTGTAGTGATTAATCAAAACCGCCATCGGAACGCGAGTCAGAGTTTTGCCCTTACTGGCAAACCAGGTTTTTTCGTCCGTAACGCGCCCTTTGACGCTGACAATTGTTCCCTCGTCAACGAACATGTCACAGACCTCAATCGCGGCGCCCAGCGAGCCGCCGGGATTAAATCGCAAATCGAGAATCAGCCCGCGCATATCGGAATCCGTCAGTTTTTTCAAAACAGACTCCAGCTCGTCCGTCGTCTTTTGTGAAAACGACGAAATTCGAACGTACGCAATTTTATTTCGGACGTCAATCCAGTAATTCCAGGAGTCGTCCGCGTTGCGGCTGCACCCGCTGACTGTTGGAATGTTAATCAAATCGCGAGTGAGAACAACGTCAAAGGCGCCCTTTTTCTTTCGCTCGACGGTCAGCGTTACGCGCGACCCAACCGGACCTTTGAGTTTGTCAGACGATTCGTCCAAAGACATGCCTTTTGTGGATTCCCCGTTGATGGCGGTAATGACGTCGTCAGGGCGAATTCCAGCTCGATACGCCGGCGAGTCCGCCAGGGGAGACACGACTACCAGTTTGTCACGCTGTTTGGAGGTGTGAATTCCAAGACCTCCAAAACGGTTTTCCAGGTCTGCGCGAAAATCTTCCACGCCTTCGATGGGAATGTAGTCGGAATAAGGGTCGAGCTTGTTCAAAACCCCGCCGATTGCCGCTTCGATAAGCTCTTTTTTACTAATCGGTTTAACGTAGTTCGCTTCTACCTGGTCAATCGTATCGACCAACAGCTGATACAATGCGTAGTTTTCGTCATTGATCTCTCGCAGACGTTTTTCTTCCTGCTGTTTTTTTAGCTCTTCGGGAGAAAGTTTTTCTTCCGGTTTTGAATCTTTAGCGTCCTTTGCGTTTTCAGGAGATTCGTCTTTGGCTGAATCTGGCGTTGTCGTTTCCGCTTCCGCCGCCTCAACGGCTTTGGATTTTACAGACGTAACGTCTGCATAAACAAACAGAACTGAAAAAGCAAACAATATCGCAAATGGTGAAAACAGGTAAGATAAAAGCGTATGTTGCGAACGAACTCCGATTCTCAATGACGATTTGGTTCTCATAACGAATGGAATAAAAGTAGGGAGTAGGGAGTAGGAAATAGGGAGTAGGGAGTAGGAAGATGGGAGTATTGTTAAATTTGCCGCAGGCGAATTACTATTCCCTATTCCCCATTCCCTATTCCCTAATTGCTAATTGAATCAGTCGTCCAAAGGTTTAACTTTGAAGCTCTTGATATAGACGACGCTGCCCGGGTCGTGCGCCTGAATGGCGAACGTGCCCTGACCAAGTCGGCGATTTTCCCAGCCCTTCGGCGGAACGATGTCTTTGGGTTCTTTCCAGTCGGCGCAAATCTTGCCGTTGATCATCGTGGTGATGCGGGAACCCTGAACGATAATGTCGTAAACGAACCATTCGTCGTCGTTAGCCGGAGCGGGATTAACCTGGCAGACGTTGTAAATGCTGGCGGTCTTCTGAGGATCTCCGTGAGTGTTGGCAACCTGGCATTCGTAACCGGTGGTGGGCCAGCCTTCTTTCTGGAACTTGGTGTGAATGTAAATGCCGCTGTTAGCTTTCGGCTTTGTCATGACGACAACCTGAGCGTGGAAGTTCTTCCAGCAATGGTTGTGAACGTCGCCTTCATAGAACAGATGGCTGCAGGAGCCGTTGACTCTCAGCAAACCGTCTTCAACTTTAAAAGAATCGGGATTTCCGCCGGCTTTCCAGCCGTCCAGATTTTTCCCGTTGAACAATTCAACAAATTCTTCTTCCGCCGCGCAGGCAGCGCCAACCATCGCGATAACCATCGCAAGAGATAAAAGGGTTCTCATTTGTAAACCTCATAAAAGTAGTTAAAAGTTAATCGTACCAAATCTGAACCAAAAACAACCCCTGAGGCGGAGCGGTAACGCCGCCCAAAGAGCGATCGCGCTGTTCCAGCATCTGGTCGACGCTTTCCGGGGGAATTTTCCCCCTGCCGATAAACGCAAGCGTCCCGGCAATAATCCGAACCATGTTATACAGAAATCCGGTTCCTTCGACTTCGATAATCGTCAGCCCGACGCCAGTACGAGGGCATACAGACGGCTCGACCGTTAAATCGAGTATCGTCCGAACGGTGTCGTCACGCTTTCCGCCTGAGTTAACAAACCCGTAAAAATCGTGAGTTCCTACGAGTTTTTGCCCGGCAGATCGCATGAGGTCAACGTTCAACTTTTGTCGAACGCCCCAGGCGTGGGAACGGAGAAACAAGTCTCCCCGTAAATCGGCGGCGTCGTAAATGACGTATCGATAACGCTTTCGTTTTGTGTCGCCGATGGGATTGAAGTCGTCGCGTTCCTGCCAGGATTCCAAAATTCGGATGTCCGCCGGCAAGCGGCTGTTAAGCGCTCCCGCCCACGAACGAGGCTTGATTTCCCGATCCGTTCTGAACGCCGCCACCTGACCGAGCGCATGCACGCCGGCATCGGTGCGGCTTGAACCGCGAACTTCTATCACCGGCCAATCCGGCTCCTGCGGACGCTTCTCCAAAGGCGTCCCGTCCGGATAAACCAGCGACTCGACTGCGTCTTCGATACAGCCCTGAACCGTTCGCAATTTTGGCTGACGCTGCCAGCCGCTGTAGTTCGTTCCGTCATACGCCACCCGCAGCGCAATGGTTCTCGCCGGCTTTTCCGCCGGCTGCGC
>CACXSS010000192.1 GCA_902770245.1 uncultured Planctomycetota bacterium
TCATAATAGAGTTTTTGTTCATAGGTGTATTTAATATTGGCAACCTGGAGAGCTTCAGAAATAATCAACTCTGATTTACTTCGAACTCGATTTCCGTCTTTAGTGATATAAATTTTACCGAGTTCCAATTTGTCAACGCCCAAATATATTGCAATTTCCTGATGCAGATGAATGGAATCTTTATAATCGTCGAGATAATGCTTCAGAATTTCTAACAAGATATGCCTGTAGCGTTTTTTCTGTTCAATGTCCGCAAGAATTTCCTTCATTGATTTTTTATCAATTTCTGTTTGTTTTATGTTCAAAATAAAACAATTCTCCAGGGAGTCGGATTTAACAGAGCCGTTAATAAGCGCCTGGTAAACGCTTTGAGCCAAAATCTGGGGCGTTAATCCGGGGTTTTTTGATAGGGTAGCGACAAAGGAATGAACGCTTGTACTGTCGCGGTATTGTTGAATTTTGGCATTGTGAATATCTGTCAGCGATTCCAGGTTAGGAAACCCTTTACATTCGACCTGTAGCAACTTCTCCGTTTGAAAATAATGAAAACATTTAAACGCGTCTTCATCGATTTTAAAGGGCGATAAAGAACGATAACCGCTTCGTTTTCCTGTTATCTGGTTATATTCATGGGCGATTTGTTGAGCGTCTTTAGGGAAGTTTCGGTCGATGAACTCTTTGCCTTTTACATCGACGTTTTTGTCCGTGTACAACAAATAAGAGTTGGCTCCATTTTTGTCACGACCAGCTCGTCCGATTTCCTGGTAATACTGTTCACCAGATTCAGGAATCATATAGTGAATTACAACTCTAATATCAGGAATATCAATTCCCATTCCAAAAGCATTTGTCGTCCGCGCGTTCATTGGCGGACATATCGCCATGGAAATATTCTGCCTTGAGTCCAAGCTCTATTGCTTTTTTACATAAATTTTCAACGCCGCGATTAAATTTTTTCTGATAATTATAAACGAGAAGTTTTTCTTCCGGGTGACATTGAACTATTTCCCAAAATTTTTCTTCTTTTTCGTCTTCATTGTCGAATTTTAAAACGTGCAGCTGAATATCGCTTCGCATTAACTGCTCTTGATCAATGATGATATTGGATTTTACAATTTGGAATGCTGAGCATATATCCTCAGTTTCTTTTTTGTTGATTGTAGCAGTCAATGCGAGTATTTTAATCCAATTGTCATGCCCGTAGACCTGGTTTAAAAAATCGGGAATGCGTTTATAAAAGGGACGGAAATTATCGCCCCATTGACTAACGCAGTGAACTTCGTCAATGACCAGAAGTTTAATGTCAGATTTCCGATGGCGAACGCAGGCTTCAAAAAAGCCGTCGGTAGCCAATCTTTCCGGACTGACAAAAATAAAATGAGGATTAAGCGTTCCGTTGGCAAAATCGAATAACTTACGCGATTTTTTAGGGGTTTTGCTATGTAAAGCCAAAACTTCATAACCTTGCTCTTCCAATTTGGCGGTTTGTTCGTCAATCAGAGCGATTAAAGGAGAAATGACAAGCGTTATTCCGCGCAATTCGGCTGCTGTCATCCAATAGACGACAGACTTTCCGCCGCCGGTTGGCATAACGCAAAGAGTATTCCCATTGGAAATTACATTCTCGATAACCTTTTTTTGAAAGTCTTTGAGTGTGAATTTTAATTTTGGAAAAAACTTTTTGAAATCATTATCCAAATTCGGCATGTTACATTCCCATCCAGTCGGAATCAGATTCTCGAGTTAAGGTTTCAATATCGTTTTTGTGAATTTTTGCAATAAAATCCATAAAGACGTTGACGATTACATAACGATAATCCGGATCAATATAAACATCCAACTGTTCGGCGTTTTCTTTCAACATCTTGTAAATATTGAAAGCATACCATGTATACAAGCAATACGGGTAAAGATAGTTGTTTTCAGCCGTGGTGGATTTAATCATCAGAAACTCGCTGTCCTCCTGGCAGTCAAAACTCTTTTGGGCAGTTAAGAACCACATCGCCCAAATGGAGTTTTGAGATCTGTTGGGAAACAAGCTCGGATAGTTTTTGTACAGGAAGTGACTTGAAATGCCAGGTCCAATCACGGATGGATAGCGATAATCCTCCTCATACTCGTCAATCTCCGTTAAAATATCGTATCCGGTTTCCTGGAGTGATTCGAGGTCGCCGTATTCGAGATCGGTCAGACCCAGATCGTTCCAGCAGGAAATCTTTTCATAATCGTCATTGTTGCTGAATTCCTCGGCGTATTCATCAGCAAAAGAACTCAAATTATAAATAACTTTATAAAGACCGTTGGCATTGGCTTGTGTAAAGTCAATTTTGAATTTTTTGAGTTTTTCTGATGTGCTATGAAGGGTTTTACACAAAATCGGACACTTATTCCTGAGAACTGTGTTTTTGAAATTTTCCGTGTCTTCGAGGTGCTCTTCAAGGATATCGAAGTCAAACAGATCAATGTAGAAGTCCTGATCTTTTTCAAATTCTTCGATTCCTTTTTTAATGATGTTTTTAAAAGCCTTTGACGCGCGTTGTTTGGAAAGCTGCATTTTAGGCTGTGGAGCGTCAACTCCGATAGTTGCCAGCGCCTTGAGAAACTCTTCAGTTGACGGCGTTGAACCAGCTTCTGTTGCCAAAAACTCTTCAAAGTAAGGGACAAAATTAGATTTGATTTCTTTCAGAACCGACTTAATATGTTTCGGCTTATCAATAATATCAAAATCATTTTGAGTGTCGTAAAACATACGGATTCAACCTCCTTAAATAACAGAAAAATAAAACGATATTAATATATAACAATAAATAATATTTACAAGGGGGACTTTAGAAGCGACCTGCGTTTACAAATCTGTTTTTAACGGGAGTTACAGGATTCTAGCTGTATCAAAGTAAAGCCAATAAACGTGCATTTATTTATTCAGCTGCGCCAAATAATATTTTGTCTCAGTAAAAAAGAGTATATTATTTAAGACGATAAATCAATCCTTTGCTGGCGATTATTAATTGTCGCGTCTAGCTAAAAACTGATGTACAACTGCCAGCGCCAGCGCCAGCAGAAGCAGAGGAACTCTGAGCGAAACGAATTGACTGTCTTTTTGTGCGGCGGAAAATTGAGCGCCCCATTCTCCGGATTTTAGCCCGCGGAGATCTGACTCATTTCGATTGAGCGCATTGACAGACGCCTGATACGTTTTCCCTTTGGATGTAATTTTATATGCGCCAATGTCATACGGCTGAAAAACCGCCTGACCAAGCCGAAATGAAACAACGTCTTTTTCCCCGTCTGGAGATTGAATTTCCAGTGGTGCAGACTCGTTTTGTCTTGAATGGAAAACAAAAAATTCGCCAGCAGAAACGTAACTGCTTTGCAGACCGGGCAGCGCCGCCGCCTGTTGCTTGAGAACATTATAAATGAAAATCGGGAAGTTGGGGCTTTGAATCAGATTGGACAGTTCCGGGACAAGCCGAAGCCGAACGGAGTTGACGCCATTGGAGTTCGTTCGCTGAACGATCAGAGGAACGTCGCCAACGGAAAGCAGAGCGAATTCCGCGCTTTCCATTCGCCAGTCGGATTTTTCAATTCCCCATAACACGCCTGAAAAATCGGTTCCTGTCATCAAACTGCTGGAAGAGTTGGCAATATACGGACCCTTGTAGATTGTCGGTTCGATTTTATCCAGAGGTTGGGAGGGAACGTCAAATTGCAATCGATTGACGCTGGAATCAGCGCCCGGCGCAGGGTTGTCTGTAACAAGCAGGTCTTCATTTGACGAAACCAGTTCGATTTTTCGTTGACCGTCTTGAGCCAGTTCGATCGCCTTTTTCACTGCTGGAGCCAAAACCGGATTGGTAACGTCCAGTCGAACGCGAATGGTTTGGCGGGGCAGGGGAGGGAGAACAACGCGGTTGTCAATTTCGAGAGCGTCCTTTGGCAGTTCGAGCGCAGCTGTTTTAACGGAAGGAACGGACGTTTTTATTTCTGAGGATTCCCCTGCAGGAATCAGGATAGAATCAAGCGTTTGGGAAGGCTGAGATTCAACTCGAAGTTGGCATTTTATGGTTTGATCTTTTGTTGACAGATTGGCGATTTCGACAATTACAACGTCCTGACCGTTATCGGCGGACGGGTATCGAACAACAGATGTAAAAGCCAGATTGGAGTCCGGATTTCCAACAGACAGAACGGTAACCTTGCCGTCTTGAGCCAGATCCGGTCGCGGATGGTCTGTAACAATAACCGCGTGAACCGGTTTCCCCGGCGAGCAAAAGCGATCAATGGCGTCTTTCAAAGTCGAATCGTCACATTCTGGCGATTTCATTCCGATGCTTGACCATTGATCCAGCCGGGCAGTCAGATCTGTCTGATAGCTGCACGGTTCGCCGTTGCGAGTTGCCGTTTTTCCAACGCGAACAACCTGAACAGGAAAAACAATTCTCTTTTGAGAAACCCATTTTTGAATTGCGTTAGTCGCCTGTTTTTTAGACGTCTGCATAGACCACGAATCGTCGAGAATCAAAACGGTTGGCGCGTCCAGACGAAGCCAGCGAACGTGAACGTCCGCCGCCGCCAACGCCAGCAACGTCAGAATAAGCAGTTCCAAAAACAGAAGCCAGCCTGATTGCACTTTTTGAATTCGCTGTCCCTGATTGGCGGACAGGTTTGGCGACGACCAGAGAAACAGGGCGGAGACGACCTGTTTCTTCGAGCGGTTTCTCAGTAGGTAGATAACCACTGTAATCGGCAGAGCGACAAGAGCTGCTAGCGCCCAGGGAAATTCCAAAAACATTTATTTACTTCACAATCTGAAAGTTTGTCGTACTTATTTTTTCTCCGAAAATTTCACGCCAAGCGCGTTGGCGTTGTGACGCAGCGTGTTGGCTGGTCCCAGCCCAACAGGTTGGTTGAGGACAACGGGTTTGCCGGACTCGTCGCGATAAACCATCGTCGTTGATCCGCCGCCGTCCAGATTGACCGCGTCGTATGCGCCGAGCTGAAGCAGAATTTTGCCGCTTTCCAGCATGCTCGTTCCGACGCTGAATTCCGGCTGACGTCCGTCGATGGTTACCAGATACACAAACTTTTTGTCTTTGGAGATGCCGACAACAGTCCGCGGATGCCGATTTTTTAGATACGCAAACGAATCCTCCTGTTCTTTTGAAACGCTTTTTCCGTCTTTGAGAACAAAATTGCGTCCGGAAACTGCGGTTTGAATCTTGTCCAGCGAATCCTCTTTGATAACCTCGCGAATTTCGACAGAACGGTCTTTATTTTGAATAAACGATGGGTAGCCGTCAATCGTTGGAGAAACAAGGACGCCGTTTGAAACGACCAGCCCAAGATTGTCTGCCGGACCGCGGGAAACACGTGTTTGGGCGTTAAACGGTCTGTAGAAATTCGCGTTGACAGCAACGACCATATCTTCTTCAACCGCGCTATCGGGCAGAGTTCGGCGGTCAGTTTCGTTTTCGTCTGAAACCCAATCTTTACTTGGCGAGGTGGTATGAAACGTCAAACTGGGATTGGCGGCGTCAATTCGTAATACATTGACGTTCAGCAACGGCTCCTGAATTGTAAAATGAACGTACTCAATGCCGTCGCAGAGTTTTTTCCATTCCAGATTTGAGGGAATGGTTTGAGCGAACGCGGTAAAAGAGCAGGCAAGCATGGAGACAATAGCCAAACTTGATGAAATATAATACTTCGAGAATTTGCAATAAAAATGATTCATGGTTTGTACCAATTGGTTTTTCGTAAAAGATGTTTTGAGGGTATAATATCTTTTCCTTAATTATATTATATAATTGGCAATTAATCAAGTAGGGGACGCAAATAGTAATTTTGAGCGGCGAGTTCTCGTTCTCCGTAAGAAAAAATTGAAAAAATTTTTATAAAACAAGAAAAAATAGAGGGGGGGACGCTTGAAAAGAAAACGAAAAACCGCTATAATACGTCAATAAGGAATTATGAATTGGCGAAATGCTCGCCCCTTTAGTCGTTCTTTTCGGGGAACGCGCTATAGGGGTTTTTGTAATTTTACCAGCCAGCTTAGTTTTATTTCGGAAGCTAACTGATTGATTTGTTCAATCAAAGGCATGATGCATTCCGAGAAAGGGTTGCATTTTTGCCGGGTTTTGCCTTGGCGAATAGACTAAACCTCATAACCACTGACCATTAACCATTTAATACAGGATACATACTATGGACGCAGCCGAACTGTTACGAATTGTCGATTCCATTCACCGCGAGAAGAAGATCGACAAAGAGGTTATTATCGCCGGCATAGAGTCTGGTTTGCTCACCGCAGCTAAAAAATACTACGGAGACGACTGCGATGTTCAGGTTCATATAGACCCGGTAACCGGACAGATTGCGGCCTCGCATAACGGCATTCCAATGCCGGCGGAAGAAATCTCTCAGCGCATTGGCGCTCAGACGGCAAAGCAGGTCATGATTCAAAAGATTCGTGAAGCGGAACGCGATACGCTTTACGATGAATTCAAATCTCAGCTGGACGACATCGTTACCGGCAAAGTTCACAAGATGGAACGCGGCACGGCTATCGTTCAACTGGGCAATATAGAGGCGATTCTTCCCGCCAGCGAAATGATTCCCAAGGAATCCATCAAGGTTGGAGATCAGGTTCGCGCTACAATTGCCGAAGTTCGCAAACAGGGATCTCGCGTCAAGGTAATCCTCAGCCGAATTCGCACGCATTTGGTCAAACGCCTCTTTGAGGAAAACATTCCGGAAATTGCCGAAGGCGTTATCGAAATCAAGGGGATCAGCCGAGAACCCGGGTATCGCAGCAAGGTTGCAGTTGTCAGCGAAGATAAGCGAATTGACTGCGTTGGATCCTGCGTTGGCGTTCGCGGCAACCGTATTAAAGATATCAAGAGCGACTTGGCGGGTGAGCAGATTGACATTGTTCCCTGGGATCCAGATCCCATGAAGTTTATCCCCAATGCCTTGCAGCCGGCAGAAGTAGAGGAAACGATCCTTTGTACGATGTTGGGTCGCGCAATCGTTCTGGTCAAAGAAGAGCAGCTTTCGCTGGGCATTGGCAAGAAGGGGCAAAACGTTCGTCTGGCAAGCAAGCTGGTCGGCTGGGATATTGAAATCATGACGGCGGAAGAACTCCAGGAAACGCTCGACAAGGCAGTTCTTGGGTTCCGCAGCATTCCTGGCGTTTCAGACGATTTGGCGGACATACTCGTTGGCGAGGGATTCGTTTCCTACGACGACCTATCGATTATCGAGCCAGACGCCTTGCAGGAAATGGGCGGTCTGTCAGAAGAGGAAGCGGACGCGATTATTGACGAAGCCGATCGACGCGCCAATTCCAACGAACCTGTTGTTTTGCCGACGGATGCCGAATCCGCCGCCA
>CACXSS010000193.1 GCA_902770245.1 uncultured Planctomycetota bacterium
ATGAAAGCGACGCCAAGGCGTCGCACTCCGAAAATTTTTAAAACTCCGCGAACATCCTCCGCGTGAGATTATTCTTGACGGTAAGCCGTCAAGCTAGGCGCCCAGGGACGGGCGCCATCCGTGAAGGTTTTTGGCTTCGTCGTTTTGTTTTGCACACTTCAAACAAAGCGTAATTCCGCTCCCGATGGTCGCTTCATTACCGCCTTTCATTTCTTTGCGAACTCCACGTGGAATTTCTTCGGCGGACAGGATGTCCGCAAACCCGCAGGACGAGCGGGCTTTCCACGTTCTAAAGATTTTTGAAGGCTTCCGCCGCAAGCGACCAACGGGAGCGATTTTTGGCAAGCGCGCGGCAGCGCGGATCGGGAGCGGCGCCTCGCCGCCCTTACCAGTTCAGCTCAGACGCTTCTTCCCAGTGTTCCATGAGGTATTCCAGACGTTGCTGCGCCTGAGCGATTTCGTTTAACACCTGCTTGACCGCGGCGCCGTCGCGAAGCGTTGCCGGGTCGAGGGATTTCTCCTGAAGGTCGGCGATCTCCTGTTCCGTTTTTTCGATGTCTGCTTCAATTTCGGCGACTTTACGATACGGGAATTTTCGCCGTTTTTTAGGCGGTTCGACTTTCTTCTCAACAGCGCCGGGGTTCGTCTTGGGCGCGCTATTTGACGGCGAGGCGCCGTTCCCAGTCCGCGCTGCCGCGCGACTGCCATCATTCGCTCCCGTTGGTCGCTTTGTTCCATCGACGCTACTGCTGCCAGACGATTTGGAACTTCCCTTGTTGGGTGTGGATACCGCGCCTTTTTTCATTCTCAGATAGTCGTCGTAGTTCCCTTCGATAATTCGGGCGCCGTCCGGCTCGATAACCAGCAGATGGTCCGCCGTCTGGTTGATAAAGTAACGGTCGTGGCTGACGAACAGAACGGTTCCGCCGTCGAAGTTTTGGAGCGATTCCTCCAAGCCCTCTCTTGCCCACAGGTCGAGGTGGTTTGTCGGTTCGTCGAGAATGAGGAAGTTGGCTTCCAGAGCGCACAGACGCGCCATGGCGGCGCGGCAGCGTTCGCCCCCGGAAAGGCTGCTGACCTTTTGAAAGACCATGTCGCCGGTAATGCCAAAACGCGCCAGCATGGATCGCCGTTTCGGCTCGTCGAAGTCTTTAATTGTTGGCGTGAACCCGCCTTTGCTTTCGCCCGTTCGGACGATTTCCTCTTTGGGCGGAATAATCGAGTCGATGACTTCCGCGTCGTCCGGGACTTCGTGAAGCTGCTGATCGAAGTACCCGATTCTGACTGCGCCGCCGATTTGGGTCTGTCCGGCGTCGGGGGACTCTTTCCCTAAAATACAGCGCAAAAGCGTCGTCTTGCCAGCCCCGTTGGGTCCGAGAATTCCCCATCGTTCTCCGCGCTGAATGGTAAATGTAACGTTTTTGAACAGCGGTCTGTCGTAGCTCTTTTTAAGGTTGACGACCTTGAGCGGGACGTCGCCGGAACGGGACGGTTTGGAGAACCCCATCGGCGGGACTTCGATTTTTCGCGGCGGCGGGACGGGAACGATGCGTTCGAGCTTTTTCCGTCGGTCTTCCGCCTGACCGGCTTTCATGCCGTAATGGTTTCGGCGAATAAACTCTTTTGCCTTTTCGATTTCTTCCTGCTGTTTTTCGTACGTCTTGGTTTCGACCGCCAGCCGTTCCGCCTTTTGCGTCCAGTAGGCGGAGAAGTTCCCGGTATAGGAATCGACCGTGCCGCGAAACAGTTCGAGGGTTCTGTTAGTCGTTTTATCGAGAAAATAGCGGTCGTGACTGACGACCAGAACAGCCGCCGTCCCGTTAGCGATGAAGTCTTCCAGCCATTCCGTCGCCTCAATGTCGAGGTGGTTTGACGGTTCGTCGAGAAGCATCAAATCCGGTTCCGCCAGCAAAAGTTTTGCCAGCATGAGCCGGTTCTGCTCGCCGCCGGAAAGCTGCTCGACCATCGTATTGAACTGACTTCGGGCGAATCCAAGCCCTTCCAGAACGCGCTCGACTTTGTAGTCTATATTGTAGGCGTCGTGCGTGTGCAGAACCGTTTGCAGATGATCGTACCGCAGAGCCAGACGTTCCAGCTCTTTGGGGTCTTGCTCGACAGCCATGGCGGCGGCGACTTCTTCCGCCTGTTTGTGCATCGACAGAATCTCGTCGAACGCGTGACGCGCTTCTTCAATCAGCGTTCGACCGGCGGAATAGTCTGGCGTCTGTTCCAGATACCCCATTCTGACCGACGGGTGAATTTCGATCTTGCCGCCGTCCGCGTCCTCTTTCCCGGCGATTATTTTCATGAGCGTCGTTTTGCCGGTTCCGTTAGGACCGACAAGCCCAACGCGCTCACCCGGACGGATCTCAAAATTGACGTCCATTAAAACCGGGTCTGCGCTGAAATGTTTTCTGACCGACTGAAGGGATAAATATATCATTGGTTGTTATTGATAGTGGATGGAGTGGGAGTTAGGAGTGAGGAGTGAGGAGTTAGGAGTTGTTTTAAATTCGCCGAAGGCGAAACACTACTGCCTACTGCCTATTGCCTACTGTCTACTCTTCCAGCCAACTCCGGTAGGAGCTGCTGATGTGCGTAATGGGTCGGGCGATAATCTCCGGGACTTCGTACGGATGTTCCCGCTGAATAACATCCGCGACTTTCTGAAAGTCCGACTCTTTCGCCTTGAGGACAAGGTAATATTCCTGAGCGGTTTCGATCGCCCCTTTCCAGCGATAAACGCTTGTAATCGGTGCGGAAATCTGAGCGCAGGCAGCCAGCCCGGATTCAACCAGCGTTCTGCCAATGCGCTGAGCAACCGATTCGTCAGGACAAGTGGTAACGATTTCTATGTGTTCCATGGTTATTAATTCGGAATTAGGAATTCGGAATGCGGAATTACGCAAGCGATCCTCTGAAATATGGTTCACCATCCAAAGGTATTTTAAACACGAAATACACGAAAAGAACGAAACAAACGAAAGGATTATTTTACATTTTAAAATTTTTCGTGAATTTCGCTTATTTTGTGTTTTTCGTGTTTAAAAATTAAATGATTCACGAATGATGATTGAGTTGTCAATTAACCAATCGGTGTAAATCCGTTTAATCCGTCAAATCCGTGAACGGACTGACCTGCCATGTATCAAGCCTTTGCTTCTAATTCTTCCCAACGCTCGTACAGCGCGTCGACTTTGTTTTGAAGGTCTTCCCGCTGACGGGTTGTAGAGGCAATTTCCTCGGACGCGCTTTGGTAAAAGCCGGGCTGTGACATCCGGTCGTCGAGCTGGGCGATTTGCGATTCCAGCTTTTCGACTTCCTCGGGAATCTTTTCCAGTTCCAGCTTTTCTTTATACGTCAGTTTCGGTTTGTCGGGGACGGGTTTGGGTTTCTGAACCGGCTTGGATTTTTTCGGTTCCTCTTTGACAGCGGTTTCCCACGGCGGGGCGACGCGCTGCGATACGTAGTCGTCGTAGCCGCCGGCGTACTGATGGACGAATCCGTTCCCCTCGACGGCGAGAATTCCTGTTACAACGTTGTTGAGAAATTCCCGGTCGTGGCTGACGACGATAAGCGTCCCGGCAAAGTCGCCCAGCTTTTCTTCCAGCAGTTCGAGCGTTTCTGCGTCGAGGTCATTGGTCGGTTCGTCCATGACCAGCACGTTGCACGGCTTGAGAAACAGCCGCGCCAGCAAAAGCCGGTTTCGCTCTCCGCCGGAAAGGAACTTGACTTTGTCTTTCGCCCGAGCGTTGGTAAAGAGGAAATCTTCCAGATAGCCCAGGACGTGCTTTTTCTGCCCGTTGACGTAAACGTACTCCGCGCCGTCTGTTACATTGTCGATAACCGTCTTTTCAAAGTCGAGCGTTTCCTGAAGCTGGTCGAAGTACGCGATTTGAAGTTCCGTTCCCATGCGAACCGAGCCGGAGTCCGGCTGAAGCTCTCCCAGCAGGAGGCGAATGAGCGTCGTTTTGCCCGTCCCGTTGGGGCCGACAACCCCCAGCCGATCGCCGCGCATAATTCGACACGTCAAATGGTCAGCGATGGTCGTTGTCGAACCGTCGTCGTTGCGGAACGAAAAAGAGATGTCTGTCGCCTGCAAGACAAGTCGTCCGGAAACGGACGCTTCCTGAATGTTGAGCTTCGCGACCGATTCCAGCTTGCGGATTTTCTGCGCTTCTACCCGCATCGCCTTCAAGGCGCGAACGCGACCCTCGTTTCTCGTTCGCCGCGCCATGATGCCCTGACGAATCCAGACTTCTTCCTGCGCCAGCTTCTTCTCAAACAGCGCGACCTGTTTCGCCTGCGTTTCGAGGAACTCTTTCCGCTTGACGAGGTAGTCGTCGTAGGAACACGGGTACTTTAACAGCGCCCCGCGATCCAGCTCGATTATTCCCGTCGCCAGCCGGCGGAGAAACGCTCTGTCGTGCGTTACAAATATTATCGCCCCGGGGAACCCTGCCAGACGCTCTTCCAGCAGTTCAATGGCGCTTATATCGAGGTGGTTGGTCGGCTCGTCGAGAAGGAGGACGTCCGGCTGAGCCGCCAGAGCCTTTGCCAGCAGCGTTCGGCGTTTGCGTCCGGCGGAAATGACAGACGCGTCGTCCATCTGCGAAGAATCGGATTCCGTCAGCCGCATTTGCGTCAAGATCGTATCGACGCGCTGCGACAGATTCCAGGCGTTTTTCCTGTCCAGTTCTTGCTGAAGCCGGTCGAGTTCTTTCGCCGCGCGCTCGTCGCCTGCCGCCAGCGCCTGCGACGCTTTATGGTACTGGGAAAGCAGTTTGCCGTCTTCCCCCAGCCCCTCGGTTACGATGTCGTAGATTGACCCGGAGAAATCCCGGGGAACTTCCTGCGACAGCGACGCGATTTTCAGACCCTGCGACTTGACGATCTCTCCGGAGTCAGGCGTCAGTTCGCCGGCAATGAGGTTGAGAAACGTGGTTTTCCCAGCCCCGTTCCGACCAATCAACGCCAGACGCTGACCGGCTTCGACGTTCAAGTCGGCGTGTTCAATCAGCGGCAGACCGCCCAGGGAATACGTTAAATCGCGAATCAGTAACTGCATGGGGTTAATGCGGAATGCGGAATTCGGAATGCGGAATTATGAATTGGGGATATATTATTCCCAAACTAACTCTGATTATACCCGATTTTACAAAATTGACAAGAGCAGAGAGGGGGCTTTTCGACGTTGCGGCGTTTGCGGTATTGCAAAGGGAGAAAGAATCTGGTATAATACGGTTAGTAAATAGAGACGATTGAGGCTGACGCTTGCGCCAACTCCTCACTCCTCCCTCCTCACTCCTAACTAACTACCCCTGTTATGAGCGGAATAAAGTCGTTTTTCCAGCGCGTTCCCCCGTGGGCGATTTCGCTGTTGATACATTTGATTATTTTGATTGTCCTGGCTCTGCTGCTCAGGACAACGGTCGTCGTTATTCGCGGGGCGGATTCCGACAGGACGGCGGAAGTCGGGATTGAACTCAAAAGCCGGGTCGACGGCAAGACGTATTATCAGTCCGCCGAGGAATTTGAGGCGTCTGCGGCGGCGCAGAGTCAGGGAAACCAGAGCAGTCAGAAAGAGTCAGCGGCGGATATCGCGTCGGAACTGTCGCTGGACGCTGACCCGACGTCGGCTCTGCCGGGCGCGCTGGGAATTACCGCAGAAGACCTCGGCGGCGGGCTGGGATCTGACCTCGACGGGGTTCTGTCCGGTCCCGGCGACGGTTCCGGGGGAATCGGCTCTGCCCTGGAAAACGCGGGAAAAGGCGAAGCGCGCTGTTTTGGAACGACGGGGACGGGCAAGCGGTTTGTCTACGTTTTCGACCGCTCCGGGAGTATGGGCGGCGGGTCGCGATCCGCTTTAGGGCTGGCGAAACGGGAGCTGATCCGCTCGTTTAATTCCCTGACGCCGCAGCAGGAATTTCTCATCGTCTTTTACAATCAGGATACATCGGTTTTTCCAAATAAAGACTTGGCTTTGGCGGACTCCAGAGGCAAACGCAACGCAGAGAGTTTCGTCAACGCCATTTCCGCTATCGGCGGGACGGATCACATGGAAGCGCTCAAGCGGGCGCTGGAGCGCCGTCCGGACGTGATTTTCTTCCTGACCGATGCGGACGAGCCGGTCATGTCGGCGGGAAATCTGGCGGAAATCAAACGACTTGCCCGCGACGCCGGCGGGGTTCAGATAAACTCAATTGAGTTCGGCGTCGGGGCAAAATCGTCTCCCAACGGCAACTTTATCGAACGCCTCGCTCAGCAGAACGGCGGGCAGTACATCTATATAGACGTTTCTCAAAATTAACTCATTGGTTGTGCTAGTTAGGAGTTAGGAGGGAGGAGTGAGGAGTTGTGCTTCGCCCGCTCTTCTCAAGAAAAAAAGAAAAATTTTAAGAATTTTGCTCTGTCTGCCTTGTAATGGGAAAAAACTTTTTGTATAATTAATAGTGTGGTAAGATTTAACGTCAAATGCAAAGATATTATTTATTTGCATTTTCTTGCCGCAAACCAATTTTCCATTAACCGTTAAGCGATATAAAATGAATCAAAACGAAAAATGGTATTTTGCTCGAAATAAAGACACGATCGGCCCGGTAACCCTTGCAGACATGCGCGCCAT
>CACXSS010000194.1 GCA_902770245.1 uncultured Planctomycetota bacterium
AAATTATGTAATAAGGAATAAGAACGCAGAGACCGCAGACTACTCGCAGAGAGCGCAGAAACAAGCGTCCATGTGTCATCTACGCCCGATTCTCGGGCTATGACACAATGTCCGCTTGTGATTTTTAAAAATTATTAATAAATCGGACGGGAATCGTGGCGTAGCTAACGTAGTTAGCGTCGTCGCCACATTCCCAGTCCGTCTGCGTATTCTGCGAGGAGTCTGCGTACTCTGCGTTCAAAAAACTACCTGTATTAGCAACCCAAAGTTTAGCACACTCCCGCTATTCTTTTTTATACTCAAAACCATGACATCACAATTTGATATACAACTGTCGTTAGAAAGCGATTTTCAAACCCTCGTAACCGCCGCTGACCGCGTTCGGCATGAGAACGTCGGAGACGCGGTTCATTTACGCGGTCTGATTGAACTGTCCAACTTCTGCCGATGCCGGTGCGGGTACTGCGGAATAAACGCAGATAACAAATCTGTAACACGTTATCGCATGACAGAAGAAGACGTTCAGCAATCCGTTCCGCTGGCGATTCGCTTTGGATACGGCACGATCGTCTTTCAGGCGGGCGAAGACCTGGGACTGACAGAAGACTTTATCGCCCGACAGGTGGAATGGATTAAATCCCTGCCGACGCCGTGGGGCGCTCCGCTGGCTGTTACGCTCTCTCTGGGGCAGCGGACGGCGGCGGAATACAAGCGCTGGCGAGACGCAGGGGCAAACCGATGTCTGATTCGTTTTGAGACCTCGTCGGAAAAGCTATTTGCTCAATGGCATCCCCACGACCCGGACGGGCAGAAACGACGATTGAACTTTCTCTATGAACTCCGCGATCTGGGCTACGAAATCGGAACGGGGTTCCTTATCGGCGCGCCGGGACAGACGCCTGACGACTGGCGCAGCGATCTGGAAACGATCCGAACCCTTCAGCCGGACATGATCGGCATCGGTCCGTACCTGCCGCACCCGCAAACCGCTTTGGGACAAGCTCCGGAAAACGAACTCGTCCCGCCGACAAAGCAGAACGTTCTCCGAACGCTGGCTCTGTGTCGGCTGCTGTGCCCCAAAGCCAACATTCCCAGCACAACAGCTCTGGCGGCGCTGGATAAAACCCACGGACACGAAGACGGACTGTGCTGCGGCGCGAACGTTATCATGCCTAACATAACGCCCGGAAAATACAGACGTCTGTATGAAATCTACCCGGCTAAAAGTAACACGGCGGAAGAAGCGGAACGATTCGACGCAATTCTAAAAGCAAGAATCAAGTCGCTCGGACGCGTTGTCGGACGCGGTCCGGGCGGCGTGGCGCCGCTCCCAGTCCGCGCTGCCGCGCGAGAAGTACTATAGTCGCTCCCGTTGGTCGCTTTGGTTATTCCTATTACTATGATATTCCCTTACTAAAGTTTTTTCAAGGCGGACGGAACGCCCGCGAACCGGGTTCAATAATCGTTACTCCTCAATTGGCAATCGGCGCGGACGCTTTATTCTGTAAATTACAAGCCCGCATATCGCCAGGATAATCAAACCCAGTATGGCAACCTTGTATACAAGCGAGTTGTCGTGTTTTTTGAGATATTCTACAATTTCCGGATCTACGCCGATTCGAGACAGGGAATGCCAATACGGAATTATTCGAAAACCGGGATTGACGTTTGCGCCATGCTCGACAAGGCATTGTACCATTTCAAAATCTTCAAGTAATACAGCAAGATCCAGAGCTGGAAGAGAACTTTTTGTATTAAGCGACGCATTGACATTAAGTCCTTCTCCCAGCAAATATTGAACCATTTCTATATTTCCCGTTCGTACAGCGGAACCCATGGCAGTCGCTCCAAAACTATCTGAAGCATGGATGTCAACGCCCTGATTGACCAGCCATTTAACCAGATCCAAATTACCGCTATGAGCCGCTAAGACTACAGCTTCATCTGTTACTTCTACGCCTTTATTAGCCAGCCATTGAACCAACTCTAAATTACCGCTATATGCGGCATTATTCAGAGCATTGCCAAAAATAGAATCATCTATCATTAGATCGGCGCCATGATCAGCCATCCATTGAACCAGTTCCAAATTACCGCTTTGAGCGGCGTCATTTAAATCGTTCGTTATATCAATTCCTTGTTCATACAACCATTGAACCAGTTCCAATGAACCGCTTTGAGCGGCATAATCCATGTTGACGTCTTTTATATCCGCGCCTTGTTCAATAAGCCATTGAACGAGTTTCAGATTGCCGCTCTGTACAGCGGCAAATAAATATTTTGACAGCATTTCATTTTTGTCTGAAGACGATTCTGACTCGCCGCCATCGTCATCGAATTCAGACTCGTCTGGATAGAGTTTAGCGCCATGTTCCAAAAGCCATTGAACTATCTCGTAATTGCCGCCTTTAATAGCATAATATAACGCTGTTTCGCCATAATCGGATCCTTTTGCATTAACGTCAGCCCCCTGTTCCACCAGCCATTGTACCAATTCCAAATTGCCGCTTTGCGCCGCAAAGTGCAGCGGAGTCATATCATTGGACGTTTTAACATTAATATCACCCCCTTTTTCTGCCAACAATTTAACGCGATTCAGGTCGCCCATAAACGCGGCGTAATGCATAACGGTAAAACGATATAACGATCCTGTACGCCCACAAGACTTAAAATCAAATTTTCCGGTTTGAAACATCTGTTCAAATCGGCTGACTCTTAATTTACTGAATGCTTTTTGAGCCTCTTTTAAACGGCTTTTTGGAGTTTCCGCTTGAACAGGATTAAACGCCGTCAAACCAGCTAACGCCAGTAGAAAAAGCAAACATATTTTTCTTACAGTAATCATAGATTCGCGCTCCTGTAGGGAACAAAAAGGTGTTAAATTCATATTTATTGTATTATACACAGCATTAAGTTTAATGTCAAGCAGTGGAAATCAATATACAAGCCGCTAGAGCGAGTTCAAAATTGGGGGGCAAAATATAATAGCAGACTCGATAGCGTTCCGCTAGAACTGCGTAGCAGTTCAATGTTTCTAGCTGGTTTTAACCCACGGACTTAAAGAATAACAAAAACAGAGATCGATAAATACTCTTTTTCTTCCCTCCGCGCCTTTAGGCGCAGGGGAGAAGGAACGGACTCGATTAAGGGCGTTTTTCAGAGAGGACTGCACCGTCCTCAGACTAAAGTCGACGGTTATAGAAATGGCATCTATTTGAAACACAGTTCAGCTTCTCATCTTTATCTACCTTCGCAAGTAATTATTACGTTCCCCCAGCGGACGGAACGCCCGCGATCCGGGTTTAATAATCGTTACTCCTCAATTGGCAATTGGCGCGGACGCAGTATCCAGTAAATTCCAAATATTAACGCGCATAGAGCCGTCAGCGAAACCAGTCCAAACGCTATGATCATATTTTTTAACGAGTTGTCACGTTGTCTGAGATACTCAACTATTTCCGGATCCACGTTGTTTTGAGACAAGAAAAGCCAAAGCGGCCTGATATGAAAAAACGCATACGGATTGACGTTAGCGCCATGCTCAACAAGATATTGAACCGTTTCAAGATCGTCATTAAAAGCAGCAATCTCCAAAGCCGTAACCATAACGTCGTTTAACGTCTCGTTTGGGTCGACGCCATGAGATACTAAATAATCCACTATTTCAGTATTCCCACTGTATGCAGCTTCTCCTAAAATAGAAATAACGCCATCTGGAAATCGCACATCGTGAATATCAGCGCCTTGTTTAACCAGCCACTGAACCAACTCCAGATTTCCGCTTCGAGCTGCATAACACAAAACGTCTTCTGTAACATTACAGCCCTGATTTACCAGCCATTGAACCAGTTCCAGCGAACCGCTTAGAGCCGCATCGCGCAAATGCGTTTGCTTTATTTCTAACCCCTGATTAACCAGCCATTGAACCAGCTCCAAATTTCCGTTATATGCCGCAAAGTCTAATACTGTCTTATAATCAGTTTTAGCGTTAATATCAAAACCTTGCTCTACCAGCCATTGAACCAGCTTTAGATTCCCACTTTTCGCTGCAAAGTGTAAAGCGGTAGTTTTACGATTGTCTTTTGCGTTGATGTCTGCATCCTGTTCGACCAGCCATTGAACCAGTTCCAGATTTCCGCTTTGAGCTGCAAAATGTAACACTGTCTTGTTATAATAGGCTTTGGCGTTGACGTCCAACCCCTGTTTAACCAGCCACTCAACCAGCTCCAGATTCCCGCTTTGAGCCGCAAAATGAAGAACCGTCTCTTTGCAGTCCGTTTGGGCGTTGACGTCCGCTCCCTGCTCCGCCAGCCATCGAACCAGTTCCAGATTGCCGCTTTGAGCCGCAAAGTGAAGAGGCGTTATGTTACTTTCCGTTCTGGCGTTAACGTCTGCCCCCTGCTCCACCGCCAGCTTGACGCGATTCAGGTCGCCCATAAACGCGGCGTAATGTAAAACGATAAATGTTTTATCATAATTTCCATCCGATTGATGCCAACGATGGGGTTTTAGATCAATCTTTCCGGATTGAAACATCTGTTCAAACCGACTGACGTTGAGCTTGCTGAATTCTTTTTGCGCTTCCTTGAAACGGACGTCCGACGCAGACGTTTGATCTGCATAGATCGGCGCAAATCCCACCAGCGTCAGGAATAAAACAACGATTATGTTATATCGATTTATCATAATTCAGTCCGTTCCCACTAAAACAGAGGGTTATATTCAATTTGATTATACAGGACGCTATCGCTCTCGTCAAGAGATGGGGAAAGAGGAGGGCGAAACGCCTGGCTTGAAAAAACTTTAGTAAGGAAATTATAAGCGACCAACGAAAGCGCCCTGCCTCGCCGCCTGCCAATTTTGCATTGGCACGGAATTTGCATTATTGAAGGTCAGAATACAATTTTAAGTGCAAATTTTACGAAAGTGAGGGTTTATACCAATGTCTATACGATTTGAAAAATTCACGTTAAAATCTCAGGAAGCCGTTCAGAACGCTCAGGAACTGGCGGCGAAAGCGAATAATCCCCAGGTTTCGTCTCAGCATTTGCTTATCGCGTTGCTGGACGACCGGGACGGGATCGCAACGGCGTTGATGTCGGAAATTGGCGCGGATATACCGCAGATCAAAAAAATCGCGCAGGCGGCGATTGACCGCATGCCGCACGCGTCGGGAACGCAAGTTTCGCTCACGCAAGAGTTACAGCAGGTTTTGCAGTCCGCTCAGGATTTGGCAATCCAGATGAAAGACGATTACGTGTCCGTCGAAATGCTGGTTTTGGCGATGCTCAAGACGAAGTCCGAAGCGGGCGACACGCTCAATCTGTGCGCGGTCGACGAGAAGAAAGTTCTGGCTGCCATGCAAGCCGTCAGAGGTTCTCAGCGCGTCTCCAGCCCGGAGCCGGAATCGACCTTTGAAGCGCTCAAAAAGTACGGCATGGATCTGGTTGAACTCGCTCGACAGGGCAAGCTGGACCCGGTTATCGGTCGAGACGCTGAAATCCGTCGAGCGATTCAGGTTCTTTCCAGACGAACGAAAAACAACCCGGTTCTTATTGGCGAACCCGGCGTTGGAAAGACGGCTATCGCGGAAGGGCTTGCTCTGCGAATCGTTGAAAACGACGTCCCGGAAAGCCTGAAAAACAAGCGGCTGATCAGTCTCGACATGGGCGCGCTGGTTGCAGGCGCCAAGTTCCGCGGAGAGTTCGAGGAACGGCTCAAGGCGGTTTTGCGAGAAGTCAAAGAAGCCGCTGGGTCTGTCATATTGTTTATTGACGAACTTCATACCGTCATTGGGGCGGGCAAGGCGGAAGGCGGCGCGGACGCGGCGAATCTGCTCAAACCAGCTCTGGCGCGAGGCGATTTGCGATGTATCGGCGCAACGACGCTCGACGAGTACCGAAAGTACATCGAAAAGGACGCTGCTCTGGAACGACGATTCCAGCCGATTTACGTCGGCGAACCGTCTGTGGAAGACACGATTCAGATTCTCCGCGGTCTTAAACCGCGATACGAAGCGCACCACAAGGGCGTCAAAATCAAAGACTCTGCCCTCGTCGCTGCAGCGAAGTTGTCCTACCGTTACATTGCCGACCGGTTCCTGCCGGATAAAGCCATTGACCTTGTCGACGAAGCCGCAAGCCGACTGGCAACGGAACTGGAATCCGTCCCGGAAGACATCGACAAAGCCCAGCGTCGGCTGGTTCAGCTTGAACTGGCGGCGCGTCAGCTGGCGGACGAAAACGAGGAACACGCTCAGCAGCAGTTGGAGGAAATTCGGGCGGAAATGGAAACCGTCAAGAAAACCCTTACCGATTTGCGCGAGCAGTGGGAACAGGAAAAGCGAGGAATGCTGGGCAATCAGCAAACGCTCCAACAACTGGATAAAGCGCGGCACGACTACAACCTGCTTTTAACCGCCATTCGGGAAAAGCAGTCCAAAGGCATGCTTCCTCAAGAGCAGGACTATCAACGTCTGTTCGAGCTGGAACGTCAAATTAAAGAACTGGCAAAGCTGGAAGAGGAGTCCCGAAAATCGGGTCAGAACAACAAAGACGCTGCCGATTATCCGCATAAAAAGCAACTGTTGCG
>CACXSS010000195.1 GCA_902770245.1 uncultured Planctomycetota bacterium
AAAGCCGATCTGGTAGCGGTGCGAGCCGAGTCCTCCCCAGCGGTGGTAGATGATCGGACGCTTCACGCCGCCGTCCCGCAACCGCGTCGCATCGTGCGTGGCGAAGAGGTGGTTGAGCCAGAAGGTGTTGCTCAAAGTCGGCTTGCCCTTCGACATCAGCCACTGCTGCCAGTCGAGCCAGAAGCAGTCCACGCCCAGCGCCTCCAGCGGTTCGATGATATCCTTGAAATAGACTTCCGCCCAGCGCTCCTCGTCACCCCGGTACGGGATGACGCCCTTGCCCTTCCAACCGTAGTCCTTCGCGAAGCGGGGAAAGACGTCCTCGCAGTCCGGGACGCCGCACGCGGGGTGCATGTTGAGCGGCGCGTGCAGTCCCTCGTCATGCAGGAAGCGGAACATCCCCGCGGGATCTGGAAAGTAGCGTTTGTTCCACGTGTAGCCGCCCCAGCCCCACAACTGACCGCCAAGCGGCTGGACCATGTCGGGACGCTCCGCAATGTCCCAGTTTTCGTGCCAGTACATCTCGATCACGCATACGTCCACCGGGATGCCGACGGAATTCATTTCGCGCACGGCTTGGCGGTAGTCGGACTCGGTGTCGTTCCAGAACCGGCTCCACCAGTAGCCAAACGCCCACCTCGGCGGCAGCGGGATGCGCCCTGCCACTTTTACGTAGTCGCCAAGACATCCCTTGTAGTCATGCCCGTATGCGAACACCGTCAAGTCTTGGTACTCGTCCTTCTCGCGCCGCGGACGCTCCTCCACCCATTCCTTCCAGTAGTCGCCGCCCTTCACGAAAAGCGGCTTGTTTGTATCATCTACAACGGCCACACCGCGCCGCGACAAGATGCCCTTCTCCATGCGCGGCAGAAGGTCCTTGACGCTACTGCGTCCGTCGATGGTGCGCATCGTGCCAAGCAGGTTCGCCTTGTCCTCTTCAAGCGCAGCCACGCAGTTCACCGTCAGGTTCTCGGCGGAGAACGGACCGCCCTTCCATTCCACGAGCATCCTCTCCGTCTCGATCACCGCGCCATCGCCCTTGCGCGTGAACGTGTGCTTGACCGGCGGCATCACGCGATTGATAAAGGTGAGGCTCGGGCGATCCTCGAACGAGCCGTCCTCGCTCCATTCGCAGCGGATCATGCGGTCCGTAAGAAGCGTAAACCGCGCCTTGCCGACGATCTGAGTGTTGCCGAGCGCCACCGCACACGACGCAGCACAGACGGCCTCGGAGCCTTCCACTTCCGCGCCCGCCTTGCCGGAGAAGGCAAGCGCGCCCGTTCCCGCGTTGGCGAACGCCTTGCGCGAGACAGTATCCCACAACACGCCCTCGCCGCCTCTTCTTGCGGGAACGAGATTTATTATCGCCTTGCCATTCGCATCGTCAAGACGTACGGAATACCACTTCGCGTGACAGTAGCGCTGCGAAAGTCCGCGATTGCAGTCGTCATTCCACGAACAGCCGAGCAGAATCGTCCCGGCGTCTGTATGGGAGCCGATCGAACCCGACGCCAGGTCGCTCATCACGGTCTTGCCGTCAAGCGCAGCAGTGCGATTCGCAAGCGCGATGGCATGCGGCGCTTTGAGGTCGCCGAGCGAGAACATGAGGTCAGGCGTATTGCCATTCGCCTTCAGCGACTCGCCGCGATAGCGCATGTAGAACTGCCCGTCGGCGCCGTTCGCCTTGCGTCCGATGGTGAAATCGTCCGTCGGCAGGCTGCCGATCAGCGATGCCCAAGCGTTACCATCCGCCATCTGATAGTCGTTAGGAGAATACTGGAACTTGATCGAAAGTCCGTGTACATCCGTCGCCTTGATGCCGGTGTCAATGTACTGGTTCTTCCCCACATATACCCATCCGCCCTCTTCGAGAAGCCGTACTTTGCCCGTCGCGAGAACGCGGAAAACGCGCCCCTCGGGAATGCCCGCGCGATTGAACTCGTAAACAGAATCCGCAGAAGGAATCGTCCCAGAATACTGAACGCGGTTGGCGGCGGGCCATGCGTTCAGGTCGGTTCCCCTGTCTGCGGAATCCCAGACAAGGTACAAGCCTGACGCGCCGTCAAGCGCACGGGACGAATCTGTAACCTTGATCGCATTCTGCGAAAGGGAAAGTTCGAGCGACGGAACCGCCGCCTGCGCTGCCAGTTGCGCAAAGAACATCACTGCAGCGCCGATCATCAGTAGTTTTCTCATTTTAGCGTTTCCTTTCGAAGATTGCCCTTTCTGGCGGGCTATAGTTTAATGTGGAAATGTGAAAATGTTGCCAAGGGAGGTCATGCGCGAAAGCCCCACGCGCATTCATGCGCGCGTTTTGCACGATTTTACTGTACACGTACGCAAACATGACGCATATTATACACTATTTGGCGCTTCGTTGCCTTACGGAAGTTCAATCACAGAAATAATCGGGCGGTGGTCGGACGCGACGGGTTCGTCTAAAACCTGGGCGTCGATAACCTTGACGGGCTTTTTGTCCGGGACGCTGACGAGGACGTAGTCAATGCGGATTATCGGGTTGTTCGCCGGGAATGTGAACGCTTTCGGTCCGACGTCCTGCCAGGTTTTGAAGAACTCTTTCATAACGGCAGAGTCGGGCAGGGCGTTGAAGTCGCCGACGAGAATTGCCGGCTTGGAGTACTTGTCGCGTTCGGCGTTGATAATCTGGACGGATTCCTGACGGCTTTCCAGCGTGAGGGATAAATGCGTTACAAAAAAGACGTATTTGTCAAACTCGAGAATGTGCAGCGCGCGGCGTTCTTCTTTTCCCGGCAGGGGGACGGTTCGGACGCTGAGCGGTTTCTGTTTGGTCAGCGAACCGATGCCGTACTGCCCGCCCTGGAACTCAATAGCGGCGGAAAACGCGCCGTTGAGTTTCGTTCCCGCAGACAGTTCCGTTAAAATATCCCGCCCGGAGCTGCGTTCCGTTTTGCAGTCCAGTTCCTGAATCCCGGCAATGTCCGGGTTCGCGCCGGTAATAACCTTCGCAACGCGGTCAACGTCAAATCGGGAACCGTCCATGCCGACGCAGTTGCGAACGTTGTACGACATGACGCGAACCGTTTCCTGAGCAAACAGCGGATTGACGGTGAGCAAAACAACCAAAAATGCAAATAATCTTCTGTAAATCATGATATGTAATTTAAAAGTTGCGAGTTGTGAGGATTTAACGGGCGACCAAACAGGGTCGCCCCAACTACTGCCTCTTGCCCCGTGGGTTTCACCCACGGCTACAAACATTGAACCGCTGACGCGGTTCTAGCGGATGCGCTTCGCGCCGATTCTCTATTTTGCTCCCAACACAATCGGCGTATTCTCCAGGAATTCGTAGAACATAACGGAGCCGTCTTTGAATCGGACGATAACCTTGAGCGTCTTTTTGGTATCCTTAATCGGGTCAACGTCAAAAGCGTCGTTATAGCGTCCGGGGGAGACAATGCGTTTTCCGTCCAGAAGCTTTTTGACCTGCGGCGTTACGTCAGCGTAATGACCTTGAGCGCCGTAGATCGCGCAGACAATTTCGCCGTCAAAGGGTTCCTGAGCCAGCAGTTTGAGCGGAACGCCGGCGACTTTTTCGGAGTCGCCGTCCTGACGGATGTCAAAGCGGTTAATAACCGGGGCGGTGGCAACGCGCGGACGAATCGGCGGAATGTGCGACAGACTGTAGGCGTCCGGGTCGTACATTTGGCGAATCTCCTCGTCTCCCAGATACGGACCGTTGCAGTCCACCCAGGCGATAAGGCGTTCCCGGTCTACGCCTGTTACTTTGACGTTGTGATGTTCGCCCGAGCACGCATTGTGAATCAGCCGGCTTAAGGGGCTAAAGGCGGAATACGGCGGCAGCGTTTTGAGGTTTTCCGGGTCGTTGCGGTCGTAGCCTTCCACGATAAACAAGCCCGCGAGGTTTTCCGGGACGCCTTTCGCGTTCTTCGGAACGTCTTTGCTCCATTTGCACGCCCCGGAAACGAGCGTCAAGTACGGCTCGCAGAACGGGCTGACTTCTCCCGGACGGGACAGAACGTTGTCACGCCACGGGTGCGACGACGGGCGGCAAACCATGTTGAGCGTTTCGTACGCCTTTGTGCCGGGCTTCTGATGGCATTCGGCACAGTACTTGTCCAGAACCGGCTGAACGAATCGCATGTACGAGATGGACTCTTCCGTTCCCCAACTGGGCGGCGTGAGCTTTTGCGGACCTTTCTTCATCGCCATGTTCATGCCTTTGCTGGGCGTGTTGCCTTTGGTGTTGAGGTTGGACTCGTGACATCCAAAGCAGCCGCGGGTTTCGCCCGGCATGACGTTG
This sequence comes from uncultured Planctomycetota bacterium, assembly GCA_902770245.1. Taxonomy (GTDB): domain Bacteria; phylum Planctomycetota; class Planctomycetia; order Pirellulales; family Thermoguttaceae; genus RUG11551. Next base: position 4,304 of record CACXSS010000195.1, read on the forward strand.
GCGAATGAGCGCATGACGTGAATCGCCATCCCGTTTTCGTCCAGCATTTCAAAATATACGGATTTCCCGGCGGGGAGTTCAAAATAAACGCTCCCGTCCGGCTCAATCGGAACGGTTCCCAAAATGCGCTTGACGCCTTCCGCCTGGAAGACGGAAACGGCGGGACCGTCGTGCTGAACCGTCTTTTGCCAGGTCGTGTACGTTTTCGGATCCATCTGGATTACGCGAATCGCCTTGCCTTTTTCCTTCAAAATTTCCGGGGCGTTGTCAAAGACGTTGTTGGAATACAGGTATCCCGGTTTGGGCTGTTCTCCCGACCCGATTTTGGGCCAATCGACTTTATCCGGGATTTCCGTCGGGACGGGGCGCGGCTTGAACGGCATGGCGTACCAGGCGTTGGCGTTGTCTGAAGCGTAAATGAGTTCCTTGTTCCCGTAGACGTCCTGCAAGTACAGCTTGAAGAACCAGCCGTTGTCGTCGTCGGTGAATCCGCGCATGGGTTTGCCCGGTCGGGCGGAAACGAGCATGTATTCTTCAGAAAGAGGGTAGGGCGACTTATAGGCGTGATACGCGCCCGCCGCATGGTAGTCGTAAGACGGCGCCGGGTCGTTGGGACCTCTGCCGCATTCCGGGAACGGGGTTTCGCGAGTAATCCATTCCAAACCGTCCGGGTAGTTCATTCCCTTGGCGGGATCAATGTATCCAATAGCGCCGTCAAACCAGTGGTGATGCCCAACGGCGGTAAAGATGATCTTTTTAGAGTCTGGAATGGCGCGGGCTTCGGTTAAGACGTCCGGCCAGATGGACTGGTTGCCCCAGAACGTTTGCGGGTTCGTGCCGTCCGGGTTCATCGTCCAGAGGGACTGAACGCGCCACAACCCTTTGTCGGTGTACTCCCAGCGGGTGAAAATAACTCTGCCGTCGGGCAGCATGTTGGGCATGTATTCCGGCTCGCCGTTGGCGGAAATGACGTAAATGTTCTTCCCGTCGGAATCGCAGCGGGACATTGCAAACGAGTGCGTCATGGGCATGCAGCGAACGTAGCTGTGCTGGCGCGACGAGGCGAAAACAATGTGCCCGTCGGGCGTGTAAACCGGGTCGAGGTCGTCGTAGTCGCCCACGGTCAGCTGACGCAAGTTGGTTCCGTCCGCGTTGACCTTGTACAGATGGAACGACTTCTCGCCAACGGGTTTGTAACAGAAAAGAATCTCCTTGCCGTCAAAAGACAAGTCCGGTTTCCAGAACGCGCCTTTGAGATCCGGGACGACGTCCTTTTTGACGTCGCGGGGATTCAAGCCGATAAGGAGCATCTTCCCGCCGTCTGTCCCCATAAAGCCGTTGCGGTGCCGCGCCTCGTGCGCCCATTCGTTGGTCGTGTCGCCTGCCTTTCCTTTCGGATACGGGTTTTGAATCATCAAAATGGAATCGAAATCCAGCAGCGGGTTGGAAAACATAATCTCCCGCTTGACTTTACGGACTTCCAAATACAGAGCCTTGTAGTCCTTGTCGCCGGGGGCGTCGAGTTTTTTCTGCAATTCGTCCAGCTTGGCAATTTGAGCGGAGAAATCGAGGTCTTCCGCCAGATCGGCAATGCGTTCAGCTGCCTCTTTCGCCCATTTGATTTCGTTGGCGACTTTGACAGCGTCAAATTTGAAGTCCGCCTGGAACGACCAGTCGTAAATCAAGTCGTTTTGCCCTTTGGGCGACAGTTTCTCAAACGGGATAAACCCCGCCGCGCTGGCAATCGCGCAAACGCTGACAGCAATCAGCGCAACAGCCGCTTTTAAAATACATCTCATATTGACGTCTCCTAATAATATAATCTTGTATATTTGATCTTCTATAAATATTATAATCAGTTCAGAATTCAATACAAGAGCGGGGACGAAAAATTTTGAGCGCTGTGGCAAGCCGCAGCGCTCCATACGAGCAGATGGCGCCACCGATTTTTTAAACCTCAAAGAGCGCATAGTTTTTAAAACATTGCGAACTAGAGCGTGAGGTTTTATTTCACAGACGCCCTGGAACTAACGCACAAAGAAAATGGAAGGCGGTAACGGAACGACCAACGGGAGTGTAGTTACGCTTTAATGGAAGCGTAACTACGTTCGCTTTGCTCACTTCGTTACCGCCTTTCAATTATTTTCGTTTCCGAACATAGAGTAAACCAGCAGCGCCGAGAATCAGCAGCGCCCACGTGGACGGTTCCGGAACGGCGTTGCGGTCAATGGAGAATCGAACGATATTGTTCGTCGGTCCTGCCAGAGCCAGAGTATAGTATTCGGTAAGAATATCGTACGTTGCGCCGCCAGGAATTTCGTCTGACAACGTAAACGAAATCGTGCCGTTATCCAGGTCAAACGATGTGGCAGCCATTGTGTCGATGCCGGTCGCGTCCATTTCAATCAACAGCGTTGTTCCTGCGTTAAGTATGAAGTCGCCGTCAATATCAACATGCCCAACGGAATTGCCCGGCGAGAACGTCGCGTCGTTCTGGAGTTCAATTGACGCGTCAATACAGCCTTTAATATCGATGCGTCCGGACGAGATAGAGATAGTTTCTACTTCCTCCGCCTTATTGATAAGCAAATCCATAACGCCGTCGTTCGATGACGACTTAATCGTTGCCGTATCGGAACCTTTTTTGATCGTCATCAACCCGTTTTCGTAAACGGTAAAGTTACCGTGCAGATACTCAATGTCGTCAACCGTTGCCGTCAGATTCGCGTGAAGTTCAACGCCTCTAAACTCATATTCATTTACCGAATCGTCATTCATTTACCGAATCGTCATTACGACCAGCAATCGTTACATTAGCGCCGTTGGAAATTGTTGTCGAAGCGGTTTCATCAGCAAGCCAGATACCGCCGTCAAAAGAATACGTACCGCCGTTGAACGTCAGGTTAGCAGGTCTGTTACCAAATAAATCATATAAATAGATGTCATTTCCTTTCTCCCCTGCTTTATTGCCGGTAAACGTTAATGTATTATTGCCGTTAAATTCGATTGAGGAATTTGAGTAAATTGCCCCGCCATTGCCTCCAGCTTTATTGCCAGTGAACGTTAGGGTGTTATTAGAGCCGCTCAAACCCCGAAATTTACCAATTGCCCCACCATTACCTTCTGCGGTATTGCCAGTGAATATTAGGGTGTTGCCAGAGCCAGACAATTTTAATTCATTAATTGCCCCGCCATCTGTTTTTGCGGTATTGCCAGAGAATTCCAGTTTGTTACCAGAGCCGGAGAAATTTAATATATGACCAATTGCCCCACCAAAACCTACTGCAGTATTGCCTGTGAATTCCAAGGTGTTATAAGAACCGGACAAATCGTATAAATAACCAATTGCCCCACCAATATAAGTAGCAGTAGTACTACTTGTTTTATTGTTTGAGAATGTTAGTTTGTTATATGAGCCGCTCAGTTTTACAAAATCCCCAATTGCCCCACCCATACCTTTATCTGCAGTATTGCCAGAAAAAGTTATGATGTTATTCTCGCCGCTCAAATCTGCGAAAAGTTTGATTGCCCCACCGCTTCTTGCTGAGGTATTCTCTGAGAAATCCAGAATGTTGCCAGAGCCGGACAATGCTAATTCATAAATTGCCCCGCCGCCATCATTAGTTCCAGTACCATTTGCGGTATTATTTGAGAATGTCAGTTTGTTATTATTGCCAGTCAAACCTCCTGAAGCAGTTCCATCACTCACATAAACTCCTAATTGATAAATCGCCCCGCCACGTTTTGCTGCGGTATTGCCTTCGAATTTCAGTTTGTTGCCAGAGCCGGACAATGCTAATTGATAAATTGCCCCGCCGCCATCTGTATCACCAGTACCATTTGCGGTATTTTTTGAGAATGTCAGTTTGTTATTATTGCCGGTCAAACCTGTTGAACCGCTAGAATTACCTAATTGATAAATTGCCCCGCCACTTTTTGCTGCGGTATTTTCTGAGAATTGCAGGGTGTTGCCAGAGCCCGACAAATTGTTTAATTTATAAATTGCCCCGCCACTATTTGCTGCGGTATTCTTTGAGAATTCCAGGGTGTTGCCAGAGCCAGAGAAATTTGTTAAATTATAAATTGCCCCGCCATCTTTTGCGGTATTGCCAGTGAATTCCAAGGTGTTGCCAGAGCCGGAGAATTTATATAAATTATAAATTGCCCCGCCGCCATCTGTATTACCTGTACCATTTACGGTATTTTTTGAGAATGTCAGTTTGTTATTAGAGCCGGACCAAAAATTTAAGTAACCAATTGCCCCGCCTCTTATTGCTGCGGTATTATCAGAGAAATTCAGGGTGTTATTATTGCCGGTCAAACCGCTTGCGTCTGAATAAGCTAAACCTAATCTATAAATTGCCCCGCCACTATTTGCTGCCGTATTGCCAGTAAATTCCAGGGTGTTGCCAGAGCCGTACAAATTGGCTAAACTATAAATTGCCCCGCCGCCTTCAGAATAGACAAGACCATTTGCTTTATTTTTTGAGAATGTCAGTTTGTTATTATTGCCGGTCAAACCTCCTGAAACAGTTGATCCATCACTATATCCTAATTCATAAATTGCCCCGCCACTTTTTGCTGCGGTATTTTCTGAGAATTGCAGGGTGTTGCCAGAGCCGGACAAATTTTCTAAATACCCAATTGCCCCGCCGCCATAACCACCAGTACCATTTACTTTATTGTTTGAGAATGTCAGTTTGTTATTCTCGCCGGTCAAATTTTTTAAGCGATTAATTGCCCCGCCATATCCTGCGGTATTGCCAGTGAATGTCATGAAACTGCTATTGCCGTTCAACTCATATAACTCATAAATTGCAGCGCCTTAACTATAAATTGTAGCGCTATCCCCATTTGTGGTATTGCCAGAAAAAGTTAAGGTTGATCCACTAGTACACGTAAATTTATAAGGTTGATATGGTTTATTCGTATCCGCTTGGTAATAATCAAACACAGAATCCTTAAAATTGGAGAAAGAAACGTTGCCGTCAATTGTAATGCCAATTATATCGTTCTGATTCAAATCTCCACTCCAGAAACTGAAGGTATAATTTTCGGCGCCTGTAAAGCTAACGTTTCTAAATGCAGCGTTAACGGGAGCTGCTGGGATTTGTGAAAAAATGTAGCCTGCCTGTATTGGTACATTAACCACATTCCCGGTAGCGGACTCAATCGTGAAACCGCTAACGGGATCGGTAACTGATGTATTGAACACAGCGCCATCGCTAACTTTTATAACGTCGCCTTCAGCGGCTCCGGTTGCGGTCTGGACTTTGCCAATGTCGGTTCCAGATACGGTACCGCCGCTTCCGGTGCGAACGACCGTTTGCGCGTTGACGGTTAGAGAGAAAAGGGTCAGCGCAAGGATGACGCCAAGCGTTAATTTGCGAGGTTGGGGGTAAATTATGCTATATGTTAAATTGCTCATTTTTCCTAAATTGCTGTTAGGGTTAGGGAAAACATCATAATGAATCGTTGACAATAGTATAATCAACAAATTCGTTTTGTCAATGGGGTTGCGTCATAAAAACTATAGATAACTGACATATATATTTTACTGGTAAAAACAGAGAAAATAAACGTGTCGTTGAAAGTGAAAGGCGAGCTGTCGCTCGCGATCCAGTGCGGTTTTCGGCTTCGTCGCAGATTTTTAGCGAGACGGAGGGATTTTGTGCGGCGGCGAGGCGCGCCGTGAACCGGGCTGAACCGTGTTCGTGAGCGGGGCGAACAATTATAAAGCCTCACGCTCTAGTTCGCAAAGTTCGCGAAGTTTTAAAAATTTCTTTGCGATCTTTGCGTTCTTTGCGGCTTAAAAAAAGAAAGCGGCGCCAAGGCGCCGCACTCCGATATTTTTACATATTCGTAACGATTTCCGGGGGCTAACGCACCCCGGCTCGCCAATCGTTTCAGTTCCTTTTCCTCCCGCCCTCCTTCGGAGGACAGAAGGAAAAGGTTATTTGACGATATTCTTTTTTACGCGTTCTATGTTCCGTGGGTTAAAACCCACGGCTAGGAATATTCAACCGCTAAAGCGGTTGTTCTCTTTTAACACTTTGCGAACTAGAGCGTGAGGATTTCCGGGGGCTAACGCACACCGGCTCGCCTACGCTTTGCGTAATTCCGAATTCCGAATTCCGAATTATTTGCGTTTCCGCATGTACGCCAGCCCGGCAGCGCCGAGAATCAGCAGCGCCCACGTGGACGGTTCCGGAACGGCGTTCGGATCTATCGGATCCAATAGACTTAGCAGTCGAACTGTATTGACGTTGTGAATTAACGCAGTTCCATTATAAGGAGTAATAAAATCCTTAATCTTTTCTACCCAGGCTAGGTCAACGTTTAACGTTCCGTTGGCGATGATAATATCGTAATATGAACCAGGAGGAAACGACGTGAATCGAGTAAGGTCAAAGTCAGTGTCGTTATTGATTGTAACGTCATTGGCAATGAGTTGATCGTACGAATTGGCGCCCTGTTCAAAGATAAGAAGCGCTCCGGCGACAGCGACAAAATCGCCTGTTGTTTCAAGCCTTCCAACGGTTCCCGTGGAAAATGCCGCATCCCCTTCGACTTCAATCGTCGCTTCCATACAACCTGTTATATCAATGCGGCCAGAGGAAATAAAAATGCTTTCCTCGGAAACGCCGCCTTGAGCCTTATACCTCAAATCCATAACGCCATTGCCGGATTTGGACTTGATCGTCGCAGAATCAGCGCCTTTACTCTGGGTAATCATACTCTCCGAACCGTTAAGAGTAAAGGTTCCGCGGATATAATTGATATAGTCAAGATCCGCATTCAACTTGCCGCCGTTCGAAATGGTAACCGTACTCAACAAATACTCGTTAGTTTCATCTTCTGTCGTTGGGTTGTCTGGTCGATATTGACGTCCGGCAATATTTACTTGCGCTTTGTCGATAGACGCTTCCGTAACAATATCCATGCCGCCGTCAAAGGAATACGTCCCATTGTCAGTAAAACTTAATTTGTGAGTGAAAATGTCGTTTCCACTGGAATTAGCCATATTGCCGGTAAAATTTGCGGTTGAGTTGCCGGAAAAGGTAACTGTTCCATCGCATTTAATCGCTCCGCCAATCGTTCCTGCGCTGTTTTTTTCAAACGTATATGAACCGCCTAAAAATTGTACGCCGCGTTCAGCGTCGATAGCGGCGCCATAAGTGTTACAGCTATTTTCAATAAATTTTGCAGTCGCGTCGCTGGAAAAGGTAACTATTCCATTGCAGTCAATCGCTCCGGCAAACTCGCCGCTGTTTTTTTCAAACGTATATGAACCGTTTGAAAATTGTAGCATGTTGTTAGCGTAGACGGCGCCGCCGCCATAGTTTCCTGCGCTGTTATTGCTGAACGAAATCTCAGATTGGCTGGTGGCGCCTGAAAAATTGAGATTTCCGTATTGATTATAAATTGTTCTGAGCTTAAACTCCTCAAAGGAGACGTTATCGGCATTGATTGTAATTGTTTCGGTTTGGCTATAGGAGTTGCTTTTCAAAAACGAAATATTCCCAGAATTTCCGTTGTAACTCAGATTATTCAAATTGAATGTATAACTGCCGTTTCCAGAAATGTTATAAAACGGATTAGCGGAACCGTTGATGGTTTGTTTATCAGAACCGTTAGAGCGAACCGTAAACGTATTGTACGTTGGGGTCAGACTTACGGTTGAGTTATGGGTAGCGTTTCCGCTAATGGTAAGAATGTCGCCGTTGGCATAGTTGGCTGCTTTTTGCACCGTGGCAACGTCAGAACCAGATGCAGTATAAGTATTGTTTGGGTTAGAGCGTTCAACAACATCCGCCCAAGAGCTGGCAGTGAATAGAACAAGCGCTAACAAAAGGGCAATCGCCCGAGTAAATATTAAACGGGGTGATGCGTGAGATAATACGTGCATGATTTGAATCCTTAAAAAAGTTTTTGTCTATTGCAATAGATTTATATTAAATCTCCAATTAATAGTAGTATAATCTAAAATCCAGCATTTACAAGAGATTTAGAGTTGAAAAGTTGAAAATTTTTGGAAAATCCAGGGATTTTTAGGGATTGGGTAAGATGTAGTAGCAAAACCGGCAAGCTGGGAACGATTTAGAGTGCGTCGCCGACGATACAGAGCCGCAAAGGACGCAAAGAAAATGAAAGGCGGTAATGGAGCGACCATTCAGGCGAGCCACGGGTGTAAACCCGTGGGCGTGAGCGAAGCGAACGGAAAATGAAAGGCGGTAATGGAGTTCGCGTCAGCGAACGGAATTACGCATTCGCCGGAACGGCGAACAAAAACGGGTTGCGTAAGCTCCCGGGAAAACCTCACGCAAAGTGCGCAAAGTTCGCGAAGTTTTAAAAATTTCTTTGCGATCTTTGCGTTCTTTGCGGCTTAATATCTTTGGCAGGACGCCCGGGAAAACCTCACGCGGCGGGAAAACCTCACGCGGAGATGCGGAGCAGCGGAGGAGGTTCGCGAAGTTTTAAAAGAGAATATAGGCGATCCACGGGTGTAAACCCGTGGGCGTGAGCGAAGCGAACGTAAAATGAAAGGCGGTAATGGAGTTCGCGTCAGCGAACGGAATTACGCATTCGCCGGAACGGCGAACAAAAACGGGTTGCGTAAGCTCCCGGAAAACCTCACGCGGAGATGCGGAGACGCGGAGGATATTCGCGAAGTTTTAAAAATTTCTTTGCGATCTTTGCGTTCTTTGCGGCTTAAAAAAAGAAAGCGGCGCCAAGGCGCCGCACTCCGATATTGTTACATATTCGT
>CACXSS010000196.1 GCA_902770245.1 uncultured Planctomycetota bacterium
ATCAGATACAGACCGTCCGTTCTGCCTTGCAGACCGAACAATTCGTTGAAGTTGCCCAGCAAATTGCTCATGTCGGTAATGTCATCGACAAAGCCTTCGTCGGATACCAGCTTGTATTCTTCGCCTTCTGCCGCCCAGAGGTTAGCGTCGTTATTTTCAAAGTACAGCTTGATAATCGAGTTTTCATCGATTACAAACGAACCGTCGTTACCGATAACCAGTCTGTCGTATGATTGCAATGCCGGGTCTTCATTGTAGGCGCTGAACTCGAACAAACCTGTCGCGCGGGCGTCAATGGTAACGTCGCCGTAGACGGTCAAATCGCCAACGGAGTTGCCGGGCGAGAGGGTTGCCCCAGTCTTAACAATCAAGTCGCCGTTGTACTGTCCCTTGAAGTCCAATTCACCGGCGGAGACCGTGAACTTGTCAGAGCTGAACTGATCGCCGTCCGCTTTGATCTTGAGCTTTCCAGTTCCCGTCTTGATTACATCTCCAGCGCCGGAGACGGTAACGTTGTCTGAGAAGGTCAGCTGTTTGGTATTGTTAGCGGCAACGTTGTATTCCAAAGTGGCGTTGTCAGCAATTTCAATGGCGCTGTTCGCCTTGACGGCATCGCCGGTCAGAGCGAGCGTTCCAGCTTCAACGGTCGTCTTGCCGGTATACGTATTGTCGCCGGAAAGGGTCAGCGTACCGTCGCCCAATTTTGTTACGTCGCCTTCGCCGGAAACAACGCCCGTAAGAGCCAGATTTCTGTTGACGCTGACGTCTATGGTTCCAGCCGCGTTCATTTCAACTTCGCCTGCGTAGGTTGCTGTGTTGTTTTCGCCTTCGGTAAACGTAACGCCTTTCTTATTAACCCCGTCGATTGCCCATTCCTCTGCGGCAATGTCCTGAGCGGAATTGGCGCGATAATACAGATCCGTTACCGGCGGTTCGACGTTCTGATTCTTCAAGACGATTGAAGTTCCAACCGTGTCGAGATACCAGGCGTCGGTCGCTGCGGAGTTGACCAAAAGCTGGATGTTGTCCAGATTTACGTTCAAAGAATTTGTATCGACAAGGACGTAGCCGTTGTCCGTATTGTTGTTCCACCAATCGGTTTGATCGCCGTTGTTAAAGGCGATGTTAATCGAGCCGGTGGTAAACGTTGCTGTATTGACGATCAAGCGGTCGTAATCAGTATTATTTGAGCTGTCGTTGAAATCGAAGAAAATCGCGCCGTTGTCAACGGTCAAATTACCGATGGCAATTTGAGTTGAGTCGGTCGTTTCTCCGATAACCAGCGAACCGCCGTTGAGCGTTACGTTGGACGCTATCGACGGCGCAGCGTCAATAAACGAAGCGCCTGCGGCAACTGTTACATCGGAGGCGAGGCTGCCTGTGCTGGCTAACGCCAACGCGCCGCCAGAGATGGTTGTCGGTCCGGTGTATTCGTTCGCGGCGGTCAGTCTCATCGTACCAGCGCCGGTTTTAGTTACGGAGTCGGTAGTTATTAGGGATGTACTCTTATTGCCTAATATAACATTGACGTTGAGATCTGCAGCAGAACTCTTGGTAATGTCGTCTACATTGAACGTTGCGTTGTCAGGAACAAAGACAATTCCGTCCGCTCCGTTGAAGTTTACCGGGCTTTCCGGGGTTGAACCATCGCCGGCAAAGGATACGTTCGTCGTTCCCTTAAGCCAGAAGGATCTCCATGTATCCTGATTGGTATTGCCGTATAACTCAGCGCCATTTTGGAACGTAGCGTTATACAGCGAGTTGTTATTAGAACCGGAAATCTTTCCGCCGTTGACAATTACGCGAACGCTATTCTCGTCATATACGTTTGAAGAATCGCAGCCGCCAAGGGTGTCGTTTGCCCCCATAACCAATTCCGCGCCGGGATTAATGGTAATCGTTCTGCCGCCCGGGGTAGTTGTAGCGCCCAAAGCCGATGTTGTACCGGTGCGAGCCTTTGTAGTTTCAACCGTACCGCCGTTAATAACAACGTTCCCGGTAAAGTTACTGCCGTTATTGGCAAACGTCTGCTTGCCTTCACCGTTTGAGTTGATAATCATTTCAATATTGCCGGTTGTTTTGCCCTGGAAGGTCAAGTCCTTGCCGGTAATATCCAACGTCAACGTTGACAGCGTGTTTGTATTGTTGAAAATCTCTCCCTTGAGAGTAGATCCGTCTACGTTGCTGTACAGACCTTTGAAAATCTGAGAATAGCCGTTCATATCCAGCTGACCGTAAATGTATCCTGCGCCCGCGTTAGAGCCAAAGGGCTGATCAGCCGCCAATCGCATTTTTCCAAAGGAAGTTGTACTGTTCCAGTCAGTCTGAACGTCGCCGGTAAAGGAGTTGTCTGGAGATTTCGTTCCCATAATAACCCAGCCGGAATCGGACTTGGCTTTAATTTTTGCGGAACCGGTAATATTGCCAGTAAAGGTCATATCCTTGCTCCAGCCAGCTTTAAGACCTGTTTCACCAATAACAATTAAATTATTGGGAATAGTAACGTAGTTGTTGCTGTTTTGAAGTATGCCGACAGTCGCCGAAGCGCCGTTAAGGATAATGTCATTTGAGCCAATAAACGCAGAGCCGTCAACAGGCGCATCTGCAGTTCCGATATTTTCTGTACCGACTCTCATATTGCCTACAACAATTATGGAACCGTTATACTGACTGGCGTCGCCCATAAAGCGAACAATGCCGGAATCGTTGCCAACCGTCAAGGAAGCGTCTCCCTTTAACGCGCCGGTTAAGGTGAGCGTTTTACTCCAACCCGCTTGAACTCTGCTGACGTCGTTGTCGTTGGTAACAGTCAAGTCGGCTCGAAGATAAGCGTCGTTGTCGTTATTGAGAATTGGCGCCAGAACATGTAACGTATGCCGCGCTGTCGTTGAAAACAACGTTCCCGTCAACGCGAACGTTTCCGCCGTTGGTTGTTATGGACGAGGTCGATTTGACATTCATTGTTTCATTAGGCGCTCCCAAGACGAGCGTTCCGCCGTTGGCTTGAATCGTCGCGTTTCTAATATCGCCATTGAGAATCTGCGTTGAGTCGCCAATCTTTGTAACAGTCGTTCCGTAGGCAAAATCCATAACGCCGTTGTAGGCAAACGTCTGATCTGACGTTGTCCCGGCTCCAATGGTAATGCCCTGTGGTCCGGAATAGCCGGCAACCATTTTCGAGCCGGTTTCGCCGGTTAAACCGCCCACCTGCATTTTGTTGCCGTTCCATACGTCCAGAACGCCGGTTTCTTTAATAACCAGTTCCGCATAGTTGTTCGTCCAGTTCTGCTGCGTCCAGCCGCCATTGGTAAACGAACCGTTTTCGATAATCATTTTTGCCTTGGACGACAGCGCAAACGTTACAGGAGAAGCGTCTCCCGATTCGCAATGCAAGTCTCCCGTTCCGGATTTAATCCACGTTCCATCGCCGGTAAACGTTAAGTTTATACCAGACGACAAAGAGGTGTCAACCGAACGACCGGTAGCTGTCATGTTGAATTCAACCGTGCCGCCTTCGGCAATATTAATAGTTGTATCTGCAACCTGATGAGGAACCATATTGTCATAAAGCAATCTGCCTCCATCGCCGATGTTTATCGATGTAGACGCCAGTCTTCCTGCGCCGGTCAGTTCCAGCGTTCCGCCGGAAACGGTTGTGCTTCCGGTATACGTTTGAGCGGCAGAGAGGGTCAACGTTTCCGCTCCGGTTTTAACCAGCGCGCCTGCGCCGGAAACGATGCCGGAGAACTCGGTTGCATCGCTGTTGTTAAGCGTCAGTTCGGCGCCGCCGTTGTCAATCGCCCCATTTCCGGTCAGATTGTTGAATCTTTGAGCGGCTGACATTGTAATTAAAGAGTTGTTTTCAACGGAAGCGGAATTGGAAATGGCGTTTTGAGCCGTCAAAGCCAGCGTTCCGCCTGAAACCTTTGTCGCGCCGGTGAACCCGTCGTTGGTTGAATTGATTGTCAACGTTCCTGAGTCGGTCTTTTCTAACATACCGGAACCGGTAATATTCCCGGAGAGCGTGAGATTGTAGTCTGCGCCGACCTGAACTGTGCCGTCAGCGTTCATTTCAACCGGATTGGAATACGTTACAGAGGCGTTGTCGCCGGAAATCAGCTTGGCGCCCTTCTTGTTTGTACCGTCAATCGTCCATTTCTGAGCGGAAATGTCTTCCGGCAAATCTGCGTAATAGTACGGCTGAGTTACAATGCTGCCAGACTTGTTAAGAACAAGCGTATTGCCCGCCGTGGTCAGATACCAGCTGTCCGTCGTATCGAAATTGACTAACAACTGAAGATTGTCCAAATCAGCGGTCATTGAAGACGAGCTAATCAAAACGTACCCGCTGTCGCCAGCGTTATTCCACCAGTCAACTTCAGACCCGTTGTTAAACGTGATATTGATTGCCCCGGACGTCAGCGTTGCAGCGCCGGTTGTCAACATATCGAAATCGTTTGCTGACGATGCGTTATTGAAATCAAAGTTGACTGAACCGTTGGTCAGAGCAAAGTCTCCGATGGCGATTCTGGACGTTGCACTCGTTTCTCCGATGGTGAACGCGCCGCCGTTGAGCGTAACTTTGGACGTAATCGAAGGAGCGCCGTCAATGAACGTTGCGCCGGATTCGACTGTTACGTTAGAAGACGTTATACTCCCAGCGCTGGGCAAAAGCAGCGTACCGCCGGAAACGGTTGTAGGACCGGTATACGTATTGACCGCAGCAAGTTCCATCGTACCGGCGCCGGTCTTAATAATTGACGTTGAATGTTTCAGCGCGCCGTCGGTTTGATACGTTGGATCTGTAATTATGGCAGAAATAACAAGATCGGAAACGTTATCGTTAACCAGCTTGTTAGCGCTGGTAATATCTTCGACATTGATTGTCGAAACCGAAGTTCCGCCTTTAATCGAATTGCTGTCAGCCCCAAAGGAAATCGTGGCGTTGGGTTTGCTCATATCCGCAGAAATCGTAACTGGCAAACCGGCAGAGTCGTCGCTGTTGCGTTCTACTTTGAGGTTATGAAACTTATAAGCCTTCCACGTTGGGTTTCCATCGGCTGCGTATACATTTGCTCCATCTTTGAGGGTAAGGTTTGTAAGATAATTATACAGACGGTCATCGGTTCTCAGACCATTGGAAATCTTTCCGCCATCAACAACGATTGGCAGCGGGTTAAGACTGTGAGCCTGAGTGAATACATCTTGATGAGAAAGCACAAGCTCAGCTCCCTTGTTGACGTAAATAGTTCTCCCGTCTTTTACTGCTCCCAAGGCGGATCCGCCTGACCCGGCTGCGGAAACAATAACTCTTCCTTCATTAATATTAACGTCTCCGGTAAACGAACCTGTACCAACTTTCAATTCCATCGTACCGGGACCGGTTTTGGTCAGCGAGTTGTTAGAAGTGGTGGTGTTTAATTTGTTGCCCAACGCGACGTTGACAATCAAGTCTGGATTGCTGTTGAGCGTAACGTCCTGAACGTCAATGACGGCATTCTCCGGAACGAAAATAATTCCGGTTGAACTTCCGCTGAAATTAACTGGCGCTTCTGGCGTGGAGCCGTCTCCGGCAAAGGAAATGTACGTTGGACCTTTGAGCCAGAACGACCGCCAGGTGCCCTGATTGGAAACGCCGTACAGCGTAGCGCCGTTCTGGAACGTTGCGCCGTAGAGCGAGTTGTTGTTTTCGCCTCTGACCGCGCCGCCGTTGACGATAAGCTTAATGTCGTTTTCTGTATATGTATAACCATCGCAGCCGCCGAACGAGTCGTTGGTTCCCAGATACAGTTCCGCGCCGGGCATGACGGTAAGAGTTCGCCCGCCGGCTTTGCTAATCACGCCCATTGTTGAGTTGGGATTAGACCACGCGCGGGTCGATTTGAGCGTTCCCTGAGCGACGACAATATCGCCGGAAAAAGTATTGACGTTTGACAGCGTCAGCGTACCAGCGCCGGTTTTAGTCAGATTGCCTTCGCCGGAAATGACGCCGGAAACTGTTACATCGCGCCCGTTGGTGTTGATTGTCCCCGTCGCGCCTGACTGTAAAGAAACGCCGTCCGCAAGAGTTAAATCAGAACCGACTTGAAGGGTTGACGTTCCCGTAAAGGCGACGGCTCCCGCCCCCAGAGAATCCGCGGTCGCAAGGCTCAAAACGCCTCCGCCGATATTGGTTCCGCCGGAATACGTATTGTTTCCGGACAGCGTCAGCTTTTCGGATCCGTTTTTGGTGAATGAGCCGGCGCCGCTGATTGAACCGGAGTATTCCGTTTCCGTATTATTAACGACGGTCAAGGCGTTTCCGCCGTTATCGATTGTTCCACCCCCGGACAGGTTATTGAGCGACTGCGCCGCGCCCATGGTAATAGCGGCGTTATTTTTCACAGACGAGGAATTGGAAATCGCGTTTTGAGCGTCCAGAGCCAGCGTCCCTTCTGAAACCGTTGTCGCGCCGGTAAACTGATCGTTTGTCGCGTTGAGCGTCAGCGTTCCTTCTCCGACTTTTTCAATCTTCCCAGAACCGGAAACCTGTCCAGCAAGGGTCAGATTGTAGCCGGAAGCAATGTCAACCGTCCCGTTTGCCGACATGATAACCGGATTGGAATAGGTTGCAGTCGAACTGCCGGCGTTGAACCGGATGCCCTGTTTGTTTTCGCCGTCGATAGTCCAATTGGGTTCTGAAAGGTCGCTGGTATTGGGAAGCCACCAGCTGCTTGAACCGCTTGGTGCGCTGCCGACTGCAGTCAGATAGACGTACTGGGAATCAGCTTGTAACGCCCAGGAACTCGACAGCGCCCCGTCAACGCGGACTTTCATATTATTGAAATCGCCAATGTTTCCCGAGATGATATAAAAGCCGCCGTCTTCTTTAATATAATTCCACCAGGTTGCTTCGTCGTTGTTATTAAAGGAGAGGTTGATATACCCGGAATCAAAACTTGAAGTATTGCTTACTTGAAGCAAGTCGGCTTCGACGTCGTACTGGTAAGAAGAGCTGTCGTTAAAGTCAAAGTTGATTGTGCCGCCGTCAAGAGCAACGGAGCCAACCAGAATAACCTGAGTGTTTGAAGCGTCGCCAACGGTTAACGCGCCGCCGTTGAGAATGACGTTGTAGGAGTTGTTAGAATTTCCAACTTTAAGCG
Source organism: uncultured Planctomycetota bacterium (assembly GCA_902770245.1). Classification (GTDB taxonomy): domain Bacteria; phylum Planctomycetota; class Planctomycetia; order Pirellulales; family Thermoguttaceae; genus RUG11551. The sequence continues at coordinate 7,143 of CACXSS010000196.1, forward strand.
TTCCGCCGGTTGTTGCATAAACGTCATTTGAACCCAAAGCAATGCCTTGAGGTAAAACCAGCGTTCCGGCTTTGACGATTGTGTCGCCGTTGAAGTAGGCGCTAAGTCCGAGCGTAACAGTTCCGTCTCCGGTTTTAACGAGATTTCCAGAACCTTGAATTTCTTTACTGAACGTCTTGTTGGAATCGAATCCCAATTCGACGTTTCCGCCATTGAGCGTAATTGGACTGCTGTTGAGAGAGCCGTTGCCGGCAAATCGCAGCGTTCCCGCATTGACGTTGGTCGCGCCGGTAAAGTCGTCGTTGGCGCCGGAGATTGTCAGCGTACCTTCGCCAATTTTGGTAATAGCGTTTGAGCCGGAAATAGCGCCGGACTGATCCAGATTCAATCCGGAACCGATATTGAACTGTGCGTCTGCGCCCATGGTAATCGTTCCGCTGTGCGCTGCTGTAGACGAACCGTCTTTCTGATTGAGGAAAACGACGTCCTTTTTATCAACGCCGTTGATAGCCCACGTTCTGGACGCGTCAACAATTCTGTCAACTTCAAAATTAACGCTCGTATTGGATTTGAGAGTAAAGTCGTCAAAAAGACTTCTGGAGTAACTGCCGCCGTTGGAGTAGGAGTCAAACCCCATATAGTTGCTGTTAAACCCCTTGGCTGTTTTGAAAGACGTAACCAGATTGTCATTGACGTACAGGCTGACGTCAACCTGAGACGTACCGTTAAAATCTGGAACAGTGTAAACGATTCTGACGTTTGCCCAGTCGTTGGCGCCTGACAAAGGAGAGAAAACATTGCTAAAAGAGGTATTTGAGTTTCCATTTGTACCGTCAAAGATCTGAACTCCGCCGTTTCTTCGGAATAAGATTCCAACGCCGTCGCCAGTGTTAACAGCCGCCAGCTGTTTGCCGCTTGTAAGACCAAACGTAACAGCAGACCAGTTGCTGGAAGTTGCCGCGTCGTCTGTTACAGGATTGACTTTGAAACTGATTTCATACGTCTTGCCGCCCAGGTCAATCGCGTTTAACGCTCCCATATTGTTTCCAAAATCGTAATTGGGAGAGGTTACGCTGTTTGTATACCCGGAAGAAGCATTAGTAGCCTGAAAAAGGGCTGAATTATTATAGCCGTTGCCGACCTGAAGCATATCAGTAGATTTTCCGCTGAATGAATAGCCCAGCGCGCCGAGTACGCCGCCGCTGAAACGTTCCGGCGTGTCGTTGGCAGACGGACCGCCGATTTCCGTTCCCTTTTTGTTGCCGTAGACGTTGTAGTTATCGCTGAAAAACGTTGTCATGGGTTCGTCAGCCGCGGCTGTTTGCTGCATAGCCAGGTCAAACGCCAGCGCCGCTGCAAAAAACGCTGCGAAAATCCAAACTCTGTTACCAATCCGATTCTGTTTTTGGGAATCCATGTGTCGGGTCAACATTTTGAAACTCGTATTTAAAAGTTAGTATGAAACTATAAATAATCCTCTTAAACGATAGACATATTTCACCTATCGCTATAAGTTGTTTACATATATTATAATCCATGAAATTCGAATCGTCAAGCGTTTTCTTGAAAAAAGAATACAATTATTCTCTTTAAGACAGAAAAGTTTGGATTATAAGGGTGGAGAGATAAATATGTATATAGCGTCTGTTATATTTGTAAAATAAGATGCGATTAATGGTTGAGAAGCGGAGTTAACAAGATGAAGAAGCCGAATAATTTGGAATGCGGCGGCTTGCCGCCGCTTTTGTACTTGACAGCTTGCCGTTAAGACCGTTTGATTTTCTTTTGCGGACTTCCGTCCGCAATCCAGAGGGGGCTGCGTAATAAGTTTTTAGCAGACGGATAGCTTCGGCGGCAGGGGACTGCCGCGAGCCGGTTATTTCAATTCTTCCAGTTTTTTAAGCGATTCAGCGGCTTCTGCGTTTCCTTGATCAGCCGATTTTTTTAACCATTTCTCTGCTTCTGAAACGTCTTTTGCAACGCCGTCGCCCTCGAAATACATAATGCCCAGATTGTACTGCGCCTGTGGATCGCCCTGTTGAGCGGCTTTGAGAAACAACTTTGCAGCTTCTTCGTTGTTCTGTTCAACGCCGTCGCCGGTATAATAGCAAATGCCCAATGTGCATTGCGCTTCTGCCAGTCCCTGATCAG
>CACXSS010000197.1 GCA_902770245.1 uncultured Planctomycetota bacterium
TGGTATCCAGGTATATTCTTTTATGGAATTGGCAAGATGTGCGCACGAATTTTTATTAATCGACGTATCGCTAAAATCGGTGGTAGATTTCAAGGTTTCTGAAGAAACATTTTCATCTGTTGCAACAACGTAAACCGTATCGCCGAAGTAGATTTCTTTGGGAAAGATTTCAACGGAATGACGAATCGGATACTGAGCGTCGCCCGAATTGACAAACGGTTCCAATTCGTGAGTTTCACGATTTAGAACTTTGCATTCAGAATCGACTCCCGGAGTATAGACAAAAGCCGCCGTCTCGCCGGGCGTGGGGACGTATTCTATCGATACGGTCTTTTCGCTTCCGCAGCCTAAAACCGTCAAGACAGACAGCGCTGACAACATCAAATATAAACGTTTCATGAATGCAACCCCTATATTATCTCTCAAGGCGGTTTGTGTTTTTTGACGACGTTACGGTTTATCGGAGTTGGGGCAGACGCAGTGGAACTGTCCGCAGCCGGGGCAGCCGCAGCCGTACTTTTTATGGACTTCTTCCGTCAGGTCGATTCCCTTGACGTTGGCGATTGTCATCAGCCACGCCAGGACGTCGGCGAATTCCGGTCCGAGTTCGTGCTTTTTGCTCCCGCGAATCGCCGCCGCCAGCTCGCCGACTTCTTCCATGAGCCACATAAACGTGCCTTCCGCTCCGCGTTCGACGTCTTTCTCGTAGTACATGTCTTTAATTAACTGCTGAAAATCACGGAGCGTGAAATCCGCAGCAGGAGTTTGTTTTTCTTCTGTCATGATATAGGAATTAAGGTTGGTATTAGGTTAATGCGTCAGAACAGCGTTTGCAGTTCTCATTTTCTAATAAACTCTATTTTACACATCCTCTTAAACAGTACAAGAGGAGCCGCCCGGAAAAACTGCAAAAAGGGGGACGCTCAAATTTTGGGGCGTCAGAAAAAATGGTTGAGTCCGGCTCGCGGCAGTCTCTGCCGCCAAAGAAATCTCACGCGAAGTTCGCAAAGTTCGCAAAGTTTTAAAAGGTTAATCCGACAATATGGTACTTGCAAACTAAAAAGCAGGCGTTTTGCCTGCCAAAAAGTATTTTTTAACACGAAATACACGAAACACACGAAAGGTTTTTTTTATAATCTTAAATTATTCGTAAATCTGGTTTATTTCGTGTTTTTTGTGTTTTTCGTGATTATAATTCAAAGATTCACGAATGAACAATGAATTGTCAACAATTCAATCGGTGAAAATCCGTTTAATCCGTCAAATCCGTGAACGGACTGACCTGCTCAAAAGCTGTTAGGTACGCAGTTTCCTGATGAGCCAAATTTTTGTATCCAACTTATCCGAAATCCCCGTTAAGCTCCTTGACAACGCATTTGCTCTCTGTTAAAATGTGTATTAACGGCGTTGGGTTTCTTTATGAAATTTGACGCCCGATGGAATCGTTTTACGAAAAGAGGCTATGGAGCAGGAGTCAGTTTACTGGCGTCTGTGAAATAGTTTCGAATAAAAAGTCTGTTCAAGGATTAAAACTTCAGGCAGAATACGAAGTGGGTTCGCCCCTTCATCGAATTCTGTAAGTTATTCAAGAACGAATATTGGAAGTCCTAAAAGCGAAAAAACCGCCTGAGCGTTTGCCGCGTTGTCCCAAAATGGCAAACGCGTATTGAAGAGCGAAGAATTCAGGCTTAAATAACCTGGAGATGTTGATAAGAGCATATCTTTTATTAACGACGACAGGAACCCTGACGCGGTAAAATTGTTTATCGCCGATGGGATAAAGCAGATTTCTTTTCTTTTGTTTTTGGCGAGGGCGGCGCTTTTTGGGATACCATGTACTTTTATTTTTTGCGAGCGACGGCGTTACGGTCGTAAGTGCGGAAATCAACCGAGTGGCCTCTGGTCATGCCTGAACCCTGACAGGGCGAGGACGGTGAGTTTTCCTGTGGGTCTACGGATGAAACAGGGAGGCTTTTAGTAAACGCGGGAGTCATGTAAGTAGTGAACGTTTGCAATGTTTTTCTGCTTTTCGTTCGTTCGCGGACGGGAAGCGGATTGGACGTTCACGGTGGCAAAGTTCCGACCCAACGGACGAAGAAACCTCTGTTTCGGCTGTCTGCCGGGTTAAGCCTTTCGCTGAAGAGAAATCTTCACTCGCCTGTGCATTGGAGGCGATAAACGGTTCCATTTTTTGTAATTCACAAATCATCAATGGGAGAATAATTATGAGCATTCAAACGACTTTTACAAAACAGAAACGCGAGCTTGCCAAGGCGCATGAACTGATTCAGTCGATTCGGGCGCAGGAAGTGCGTCAGATTCGTTATAACGCGAAAGGAAAGATGGAGACCGTCCAGCGGTCGGCGTGGCTTGTCGACACGCCGGAATCGTTGGCGAGTCAGGTATTCCAGATCATTCGTGAAGTCGTGGCTCAGCATGGCGCGCGTCAGCAGGCGAATTCAGTGAATAAAGGCCGCTTTGAGTTTGCTGGAATTCAGGCGGACTTGACCGTCCCGCAATGCCGCGCTCTGCAGGACGTTTTAGGCACGTTAACCGCTCTTGTGAACAAACTCCCAGCAGAAAATAAAAGTCACGTTCCCAACGGGGAGATTGACGGCCGCCCGGCTTATATCATGCCGATGGAAAACGTCATGAAAGAATGCGTTCGTTACGTCCCGTATGAAGAAAAGGATTCGACGCGCGTCAGAACGTACGAAGAACGCTATCAGGAAGTGGATTACAAGACTCAGAACGCTGAAATCGACTATGGATTTCCCGTCCTCGTGATTAAAGCCATGAAGGAACTGCTTTCCGATCTGTCGACGGCGATTCAGGTCGCGATCGACGAAGCCAACTCCCAGCCGCAGAAAAAAGACGAGGAACTGGAACGAGTCATTGGCAAGATTACGGAAGTCTTTGAAAAGCAGCTGCAGCGCTGAAATACTGGTTGGCGGAAGAACCGCTTTTAAGCCGCAAAGAACGCAAAGGACGCAAAGTTTTGTTTAACCGCACTCAGAGTTCGTAAAAAAATGAAAGGCGGTAATGCAGCGACCAACGGGAGCGGAATTACGCATTCGCCGACAGGCGAACTAAATGTTGCGTCCATTAAAACCTCACGCGAAGTTCGCAAAGTTCGCGAAGTTTTAAAGATTACTTTGCGTTCTTTGCGTCTTAAAAAATACTTCCGGGGGGACGAAACGCCTGCTTTTTGCTCACAGACGTCAACTTGCCGGATGAGTCTGATTATTGTTACTTAAGATGCAGTAACTTTTGATGGCATTGATTACAAGAGTTTTTTAATCTGATTTTCTAAAACCGGCAATTCGTCGAATACAACTAACGCAATTATATTCCAGTTTGTTCCCTCGTAATCGTGAACGAGCCGATGTCGAAGCCCTGCAATCATAGACCACTGAATTTCAGGATGACATTTTTTATACGCATCGGAAATGTTGTAAACGTGTTCGCCGATGTTGTATAATGGCGTTGTAACAAGCCATTGCAGCGCGTAATCGTTTAACAAATCTTCTTTCGTAACATTCTGCTGTGAAATGTATTCCTGCAATTTGGATATGTTGTCATATATCTTTTGCAGCCGTTGATAGTCCGTATATTTCATGCTAACAACACCCTTTCTTTCATGATGCGTTTATAGAACGGGCTGTCGACGTTGATTTCATGAATTTCATAAACGTCAACGTCTTTTTGAATGGTATTGCGTATGTCTTCCGCAAAGGCGAAAATTGAAGTCAATTTGAAGTCTTTGCCGCCGAATACAAGGAAATCAACGTCGCTTTCTGACGTCGCTTCATTTCGAGCGTACGATCCAAATACGTACACCTCCGCTATCTTGTATTTCTTAGCAAGAGGCGTTACGCATTGAGTTATTTCCTGCAGGGATAAAACGCCGGTTTCCATGATGTCTTTTTTATTGTTTACGTGGTAAGGTTGATAAATGCTTGATTGGTTTAATTCTCCATAAATCTTTTGTTGCGGTTGTAATAGTCTGTAACAATTTCCAACTCGATATCGTCCATGCTGGTTTCGATTACGGAATCGTCTGAACCAAAAACGCACGCCGTAGAGCGTTCGAGATTCACAACTTGAACGCCTACGTCAATCTTTGTAAAAGCATAGCCGTTGACAATGATGTCGGCATTGTTGGCAATTCTTTTCATTTCCGCGATGTTTCCAATTTTAATCATTGAATACGAACCTTTTTAATCGGTTTGAGGAATTCTTCTGGATTTATACACAGGTTTTCCAAAATGGGAATGAGGTCTATATAGTCCTCTGTTTCTTCGCCGTTATATATCGCCATAACGACAATATAGCCGTTGTCCCATTTTACAATTTTTGTATATCGTTCAAGGCGGGGCGAGGTCTTAAACCGTATAACCTGATCGTTATAGGAAAAAGACGTAAACCGGTCGTCGTTTGATAATACTGCTTCGTCGTTCATAGCCAGATTCCCTTTTGAAAATCCCACGCTAAAGCCGCTGACGGCGAGAGCGTTCTCTCATCGGCGGCTTTAGCGCTGCGCTGCCGTGGCTCTATTTGCCTCCGCGGCTGGACCATTTCTTCCAGACGTCTTTGTCTTCGAGCATCTTGATATAGACGCCGCCAATTACCGGTCGGGCGATAAATCCGCGGAATTTCGCGTTCGAGCAGTAATACCAGTCCGTCATCGGAAGACGGTCGGGCGTTTTGTCGATGAACTGATAAATGGGCGTCATGATAGCGTCGAAGTCCGCCTGATTGTCAGCCATCGTCGCCGTCCAAACTTCCCAGTCCATTTTCGTATAGTCTGAACGGTTGTCCAGCGGCAAGCCGTAGGGACGAATCTGATAAGCTTTATAGTACGCGATTTCCTTTTCCATGACGGATTTCGGGAACAGGTTGAGCCCAAGAATCTTGTCCCAAACGATATTGTATTTCATACTCCACGTGCCGGGCTTGTCGAACGCCAGGCGAAAATGGTCGCCGTCGTCGGCGGTTTTAATCCACTGTTCGACAAACTGTTCCGCTAACGCGCGATATTCGTTCGCTTCGTTCGTCAATCCGCGCATTTCGCACAGCCGGGCATAACAGGCAAGAGCGACAATCGCCTTGGCGGACAGGTTGACGTTGTGAGCCAGATGTCCGGCGAAGTCGTCGGTACAGAGCTGGTTTTCCGGGTCGAATCCCTTCTCTTTGAGGAACGCCGCCCATTGCGAAAGCATGTCCCAGTACCGAGCCGCGTATTCCGCCGACTCTTCAATATGACAAATCAGCGCGGTTGTGATAATCATGTTTCCAGACTCTTCGACAGGCATTTGATTGACTTCCGTCTTTTCGCCGCCGCCGTAAAGCTGACCTGTCGCCTGGGGATAGAATCCGAGGTCGTGAGGCGCGAAGGGGAACTTCCAGCGTCCGGTTTTGACGTATTCGAAAATGGGCGTAACAGTTCCTTTGAGCAATTCGACGTTCAACAGAGCCAGCGCGGGCGTGGTCGGATACAAAACGTCAACCGTGCCGATAAATCCGCCGCTTCCGTTTTCTTTGGAGAAGAACAGCGGTCTTCCGTCCGGCAGAGCAACCAGCTTATGCGCGCCGATAACCTGTCTATAGGTCATGGAAAGCAGCTGAGCGTACTTGTCGCCGCCGACTTTCGCCGCGTCTGCGTACAGTTCCTTGTCGAAATCCGCGCAGCGTTTGACAAGTTCCTCGTACTGAGCGTTGGCAAGAACGAGCGTCGAGAGAATTTCCGCGCCGTCTTTGCGCCAGTACGGACGCAGTTTCATTCCGAGATAATTGACGCTCCATTCGTCGTCGTAGGCAATCATCAAGCGCTTTTCAATCGGCTGATCGGCGACGCTGTCAAACGAAAAACGAACGACGATCATCGGCCATTTGTCTCTCGTCTGACGCGGAAAACGCTTGTCGTCTTTGGTGGGAATCGTCCCGGTTTGATAGAACTGCATTCTCGCAGCTTCGTCAGAGGCGAAAACCGTTTCAACGCCGGTTTGCTGAGGAACCGCAACGTACTGGCTGCCCCAGTCAATCTTGTGACGGTCGCCTCTGGTTTCCAGAATCGGCTGTTCGACGTTCCAGAAGTTCATAACCGTCAGGGAATCGCATGCCGGGCGCGACCAGGCAACGGTCTGATTGACGTCTTTAACCGCCAGTTCTGCGGTGTTGTCGTAATAAATCTGAACGGAATGCTGTTTGCCGTCAACGGCTTTGACCGTCCACGTCAGATACGTAACAGGACGAGAAAGCAGCTTTAGATCGTCCGGCAGAACGGGGGAGAGAAACCGCATGACAATCTCGACGCCGTCTGCCTTGTACGTGTAAACCGTATTGGTCGCCCAAACGCGAATGGATTCCGGCTTGAGAATGTTGGCTTCGGTTTCCGTTCCTGTTTCCTCTTCGAGTTCTTTCGGGGCTTTGCCCATGAGCATATAGGTTTTGCCGTCGACGTTCGCCATGACGGTAATGCAGGAAACCTGTCCCGCCCAGTGCTTTGTGTAGTCCGTTCCGGGATTGTCGGTGGAACTCCAGATGGAGA
>CACXSS010000198.1 GCA_902770245.1 uncultured Planctomycetota bacterium
TACTCAAGGCAATCGGCGGGTACAAATTCCCGAAACTCAAGGTCAGCATTCTCAACGAGTCGGGAGAAGCGGAAAAAGAAATCGTCGGCTGCTGGTCGTTTATTTGCAACATTCCGAGATACGGCTGGGGCGTTCCGCTGGCTCCTAAAGCCGTACCAGACGATGGCGAGCTGGACTTGTGCGTTTTTCGCCCTGGAAATTTGTTTGCCGGACTTATTTTGGCGTCGTTTGCTCAAATGTTCGGCGCGCACCGGTTTCTCCCGGGCTGTACGATGTTGAGAGGAAAAAGATTCCGCGTCGAACCCGCCGACTCTACTTCCGAGTTGGAAATCCCGTTTCAGTTTGACGGCGACCCCGGCGGAAACATCCCGGTTGACATTGAAGTCATGCCGGGAAGGTTGACAATGATAACAAAATAGTTTATTGAGGCAGTAGGCAAGAGGCAGTAGGCAATAGTAATAATTTCCTACTGTCTACTGTCTACTGCCTACTGCCTATTATGATTCAAACTCAAATATCCAATTTACTTGTCGGGGACGGTCAGCCGCTGCTGGTATTAGCGGGACCGTGCGTAATAGAATCGGAAGAACTCACCCGGTCAATCGCGACGACGCTTAAAGAGATATGCTCTCGCGTTGGTGCGTCGTTTGTCTTCAAGGCGTCTTTTGACAAGGCGAACCGAACGAGCGTCAATTCCTTTCGCGGTTTGGGAATTGAAGAAGGACTGCGGATTTTGAAAAACATTCGCACTGACTTTCAAGTTCCCGTTGTTACCGACATTCACGAAGCGTATCAGGCTCAACTGGCGGCTCAAGCGGTCGATTTGATTCAGATCCCGGCGTTTTTGTCGCGTCAGACGAGTTTGTTACAGGCTGCTGCGGAGACGGGCTTGCCGGTCAACGTCAAAAAGGGACAGTTTATGGCTCCCGGCGACATGAAAAACGTGGTCGAAAAACTCCGAGCCTTTGGCTGCAATAACATTCTGCTTTGCGAACGCGGGACGTTTTTTGGCTACGGTCGCCTTGTCAACGACATGACGGGGCTGATAGAAATGCGCGATTTGGGCGTTCCTGTCGTTTTCGACGCTACCCATTCCGTTCAGGCGCCTGGCGCATTGGGAAACTGCACCGGGGGGAATCGCCGGATGGTTGCGCCGCTGGCTCGCGCCGCCGCCGCTGTCGGCATTGACGGGCTGTTTATTGAAACTCATCCTGACCCTGACCACGCTCTGTCCGACGGCCCGAACAGTTTATATCTCAGCGACGTAGAAAACGTGTTGAGGTCTGTCATTGCAATTCGAGAGTCGGTTCTCAAGCATAACTAAAAACCTTGACTTTGCGCAGGTCAGTCCGTACACGGATTTGACGGATAAGGCGGATTTTCACCGATTGATTAATTGAAATTCAATCATCATTTGCACATCATTGGATTTTTAAACACGAAAAGCACGAAATAAGCGAAAAAGACGAAAAAATAATTTTAAAATAATCCTTTCGTTTGTTTCGTTCTTTTCGTGTATTTCGTGTTAAAAAAATACCTTTGGGCAGATAAAATGTCTGTTTTTTAGCTCACAGACGCCAACTTGTCGGATGAACCCCAAAACAGGAAACTCAATTATGAACATGACAACTCACTTTATCGTCTCGATATGTCTGTTGGCGCTTCTTTTGTTATTTGCGTTCTACGATTCGTATGTGTGGAATCCCGTACTGATAACGATCATTCCCATATTGTTTTTTATGTAAATGGCGGATAACGATTACCACTATGCGCTTATTCACTTATTCAAATTTATTTATCAGACAATTGCAATTACAGCCTGGGCGCTTGCCATTATCCATATCCTTCTTTATGTCTTGGTAATTGGCAACTGTTTTACGTTTAATCGGTTACTGATAGATTGTCTTCTATACGGTCTTCCTTTTATGACAGTTTTGTTTGTTTTACATACCATATTGGGCGCTCTGGTTGGTTTAATAGACCGTATTCCTTCTTTTGGAATATTGTTTTTTGTAAATCTGTTTTATATTATTTCGTGGCAGATTCCATACGAGTCATTTCTATTAGGACTTTATGCATCCTGTTAATCTTCTATAATCAGAAATTACACAGATTAATCTTGCTGTATGCAAAGATTGAGCTGCATGAATAAACAAAAAATCGCACGTTTTATGAAGATTTCTGGCTCTTTCCCACTCTTTTTTCGCTCTTTTTTTCGATAAAATCGCTATAGTCCTCTTAAATTATTTTAAAAAAACGCTATAATATATAAGAAGTATTATTAGTCTAGGGAATTATGGGCAGTGTTCTGCCTTCGGCGAGCCTGTTCCTGTTTACCCGTTTTTCACACCTGATTTCCCACCAATTTTTCCCCGTAAAACAAAGGATTACAAAATATGTCAGAAGCGCTTGCCCAGGTTTGGGATGCTATTTGCGATGTCTGCACCGGCATTAGCCGCGGTATCGAACGTACAATTACCAACATGTTTGGGTCGTCCAACGCCCGATACATTAAAAAGCTCCAGCCGAAAGTTCAGGCGATTAACGATCTGGAACCGAAGTACGCCGCCATGTCAGATGAAGAGCTTCGCAACCAGACGGTTCTGTTTCGTCAGCGGCTGGACAAAGGCGAGACGTTAGACGACATTCTGGTTGAGGCGTTTGCCGTTTGCCGCGAGGCGAGCAAGCGAGTTCTGGGGCTTCGTCATTTTGACGTTCAGCTTATCGGCGGCATGGTCTTGCATTCCGGCGCGATTGCTGAAATGATGACCGGCGAAGGTAAAACGCTTGTCGCGACGCTGCCCGCCTACTTAAACGCTCTGGAAGGGCGAGGCGTTCACGTTGTTACAGTCAACGACTATCTGGCTCGTCGAGACATGGAATGGATGGGTAAAATCTACATGTTCCTCGGTCTGACGGTTGGCGTTATTCAGTCCCAGATGGAAACGTCGGAACGACAAAAAGCGTACGACTGCGACATCACCTACGGAACCAACAACGAGTTCGGGTTCGATTACCTTCGAGACAACATGCGTCCCGCAGCCCGCGGCGACTGGCGGTATCCGAAGGAGCTTCAGCAGTCTCAGGGGCGTCTTAACTACGCTATCATCGACGAAGTCGACAACATTCTTATTGACGAAGCGAGAACCCCGTTGATTATTTCCGGCGGCGCCGACGAAGACGTTCGCATGTATCAGGAAGCAGACCGAATTGCCCGTCAGCTGGTCAAAGACGTCGATTACGAAGTCAACGAAAAAGACCATACTGCCAACATGACCGACGAGGGCATTCGTCACGCAGAAAAGCTCGCCGGGGTCGAAAGCTTCTATACGCAAGACCACATGGAATGGCCGCACTTGATTGACAACGCTCTCAAAGCTCACAGTCTTTACAAGCGAGACGTCAACTACATTATTTCAGACGAAGGCGAAATCGTCATCGTAGACGAATTCACCGGTCGTCTTATGCCGGGTCGAAACTGGTCTGACGGTTTGCATCAGGCGGTTGAAGCCAAAGAAGGCGTTAAAGTCAAGCAGGAAAACCAGACTCTGGCAACTGTTACATTGCAAAACTTCTTCAAGCTGTACCGTAAAATCAGCGGTATGACCGGTACTGCCATGACGGAAGCCGGCGAATTCTGGAAGATTTACAAGCTGGACGTTATTGCCATTCCGACCAACAAACCGGTTGCCAGAATCAACTACCCAGATCAAATCTACCGTACAGCTCGAGAAAAGTACAACGCCATTGTCAACGAAATCGAACGCATGAACCGCTGGGATTCCGTTTCACTCAAAGGCTCAGACGAATGGATTATCGGCGACATCGTTAAAGAAACCGACGATCAGCTGGAACTGCTGGCAAAGGGAGACAAAATCCCGACGGTTTTCAACAAGAGCAAGATTGACGCTATCGAACGCAAAGGACGCCCGCTGCTGGTTGGTACAACGTCTGTAGAAAACAGTGAAAAGCTGTCGGAAATGCTCAATCGCCGCGGCATTGCCCATCAGGTCTTGAACGCAAAACACCATCAGCGCGAAGCGGAAATTATCGCTCAGGCGGGTCGCAAAGGAGCTGTTACAATCGCTACCAACATGGCTGGTCGTGGTACAGACATTATCCTCGGCGGCAACGCCGAAGCCAAGGCGTGGTCGATTCTTCAGCAAACGTACGCGTCCAAGCTGGACGTTCCGCAGGAAGAATGGAAGGAGCTGGAAGACAAAATCGAAGAAACCGACCACATGAAAGAAGAAGGCGACGAAGTTCGCGCGTTGGGCGGTTTGCACGTTATCGGGTCTGAACGGCACGAGGCGCGTCGTATCGACTTGCAGCTTCGCGGTCGCTGCGGACGTCAGGGCGACCCGGGGTCAAGCCGGTTCTTCCTGTCTCTGGAAGACGACCTGATGCGTATTTTCGCCGGCGAATGGGTTAAAAACATTCTTACCCGACTGGGCATGCAGGAAGGTCAGGCGATTGAATCGAAGATGGTTTCCCGCCGGGTTGAAGGCGCTCAAAAGAAGGTTGAGGAACGCAACTTTGAAGTTCGTAAAAACCTGCTCGAATACGACGAAGTCATGGACGAACAGCGTAAACGAACTTACGGCTACCGTCAAAACATTCTCGACGGTTCTGACTGCCGCGCTCTGATTTTAGAAATGATTGACGAGCAGATTAAAAACAACATCGGACGGTTCCTCGCCAGAGGTTACAACGAAGAAACGTTTGCCGCGTTCGCGTCCAAGGAGCTTTCCGTTGAACTCGACGCTCGCTCGTTCCGAAATATGTCTTACGAGGACGCTGATAAGTACGCCAAAGACGAAGCGTATCGTCTGGCGGAATCGGCTGTCAACGACGCCATTCAGGAAAACATTCCAGACGACGCCGAAGAAGACGAATGGAACTGGGAAGCTCTCACTCGCTGGGTCAACACGCATTGGAAGACGTCTTTGCGAGAGCGCGATTTGAAATCCCAATCCGTTGATCAGCTGGACTCGTTCCTGGTCGAAAAGGTTCGTACGGCGATTGAAAAGGTCTCGCTCGAACCCGGCAGAAATCTGATGGATCCGTATTACGGACGCAAAGCTGCGTTGAACTGGCTGAATATGAAGTTTGACATCGTTCTGGATTTTGAGACGGTTAAAAATCTCGAAAAAGACGAGTTTATCGACCTCGTCAGTTCTCGGGCGATTGCCGCCTATCGAGAAAAGGAAGTCAAATTCCCGGTCATGGCGGGGCTGGTTCACGCCGTTTCTTACGATGCGATGGGGTCAAAGCATTACGACCGCGACGCGATTATCGAATGGGTTGGCGAACGGTTCAAGCTGACCATTACACACGACGACTTGAAAAACAAACAGCGTCACGAAATCGAGGAGTTCCTCAAAGACATTTCCCGCAAAGAGCTGGAAAAGGGCGACATGGTCAAAGCCAAAGCCTTGGAACTGGCAAAAGCGTTTATCGAAAAATACGGTAAAAGCTCCGTCGGAAAAGACATTTTCACGCTGGATGAAAAAGGCCGCGCTGCGCTACCGGAACTGGCGGCTGAATTGAAAGACAAATACGACGTTGACATCAAGACAGACTATCTGGCAACCGTCCCGCTGGACGAGATGGAACGCCGAATTCTGGAATTCGTCGAAGACCGCTACCGTCCGGAAATGCGAAAGCTGGAACGCGCGCTGGTTCTGCAAATTGTAGACGCGTCCTGGAAGAAGCACCTCATGACGATGGATCACCTTCGTTCCAGCGTCGGGTTGCGCGGATACGCTCAGGTTGACCCTAAGGTCGAGTACAAGCGAGAAGGCATGCGCGCCTTTGACGAAATGTGGAACGGCGTCGGCGATCAGGTTACCAGCGTCATTTATCGTATGGAACAGCAGGTTGACGACCGGTTCCTCGGCTCCGTCTGGAAACGTCAAAAGCAGACTGCCGTTCACGAACAGTCCGGCAATACCGCCTCGAGCATGGCGCAGGGCGCCGACATTCAGCGTCAGCAGCAACAGGCGATTGACAACTCGCAAGTCAGCGAAAAGAAAGAGCCGATTCGCCGAACTGAACCCAAAATCAGACCAAACGACCCGTGTCCCTGCGGCAGCGGCAAAAAGTATAAAAAGTGCTGCGGACGCGATTTATAATTAGTACCTAGTACCTAGCGCTTAGTGCTTAGGACGCAAGCGCTCCTCTCACTAGGCACTATGCACTATGCACTCCAAAACTCGAAACTCGCAACTATCATGAAACACTTACTATCAATTATCCTTATCGCGTTATCGTCAACAGTCATTGCCGCCGATTATCCGACGGCAAAAACAGAAACGGTTTGCAATCTTGCTTCGTCCAAACAATATCCCCGTCACAGCGAGGGCGACTTTGTCAAACTCAAGGACGGACGGATTATGTTCGTCTACTCTCGCTACAACGGCTCTTCCAACCACGACGACGCCCCCGCCGATCTGGTGGCAATGTATTCTTCCGACAACGGAAAAACCTGGACGGAACCGGAAACGATTATTACTCGTCCGAAAGGGTCGCTCAACGTCATGTCCGTTTCCACGCTTCGCCTCAAAGACGGGCGTCTGGCGTTGATTTACCTCGATAAACACACGCGTCAGGATTGCCGACCGTGCATTCGGTATTCGTCCGACGAAGGCAAAACGTGGTCTGAACCGACGAAATGCATTACAGACCAGGTTGGCTATTACGTCATGAATAATTCACGAGTTTTACAGCTCGACAACGGCGATTTGCTCATTCCGGTTGCGCTGCATAACCTGTCAACGGAACGGTTCCAAAGAAACGCCAAGATGTTTTGCTACATTTCCAAAGACGCCGGCAAAACGTGGGTCAGATCCGGCGAAGCCGCCAATCCGGATCCCAAAAAAATCGTGTTTCAGGAACCCGGTTTGATTCAACTCAGCGACGGGCGCATTATGATGTACATCCGTACTGATGACGGCTGCCAGTACGTTTCATATTCGTCAGACGGCGGCATGACCTGGACGAAGGCGGAAAAAACGCCCTTTGTCTCGCCCCTGGCGCCCATGACGATGCAGCATATCCCCGGTTCAAACAATCTCCTTGCCGTCTGGACGGAAGACAAAGCAGAACGCAACCCGCTGGTAATTGCCGTCGTCAATGAAAAACTCGAATTCCTCAGCAAACAGATTTTAGACAAGTCCGAACCTGACCCAGCGCGCTGGTACTGCTATTCCGCCATCCTGCCGCTGGACAACAATCGTTACCTGATTTCCTACTGCGCCGGATTAAAAATGAACTGGGGGTTGGACACAACCAAAATCGTCATCGTCGAAATGCCAGAATGACGAACAATATTTAACGTGTTTTCAGATGATTTGTTGTCATGAATTTCAACCCGGATAAATTTTTTGACGAGTATAAAGAAATTCAAAAGGAGATGTTTTTCAGCTCTTACGAAGAGGGAAAACTTCGGATAACAACAATTCAAAAAGAGTTATTAAGCGTGAATTTTAAGGTCGTTTTAAGGCGTCCTGAAATTCGCGCTTATTTGTTTTTACTGGAAAATTCTTTGCTGGAAATAGCGATTTATCATCATCAAAGCGACAAAACGCTTTTGCGTCATTATAGAAATCTTTTAAGAATGTCGTCGTTTTATGATGTTGAATCATTGTATATAAAGAGTCTGAATTTAGCAGATGAGTTTTTGCGGCGAGGGAATAAAGAACTCGCCGATAAAATATTGCGAAGAACTCGCCAAAGAGTAAAATTGATGTTAAAAACCTGTAAGGCTATTATTTCTGAACGAGGTTTTTAATGGATTCTATCTGCCAGTTTTGTTAGCATCTCTGATTTATAGTTTTCTGTTTTATAGTCTGTCGAGAAAGTCAAAGAATCGCTTGAGCGAATTTAGGTGTCCTTCGGGCTTGTGATGTTCGTCCATGGCGGCGACGCGCTGACGGAGGGCTTCCAAATACGCCCTGGTGCAGACCGCGCCCGGGTTGCGTTTGGAATAGTTGACCTTCTGCGTCAGGAGCATTTGTTTGAGATACTCTGCATGGAAAAGCGACGTGGTGAGGTATTCCTCAACGCCGAGCATGTTCTCCGGGTCGTGCGTCGAGACGTTGTAGTACTCGTCAAAGGGCTGGAAATCGTACGGTATATCCCCTTTGGGGTACATGTCCCGATTTCCCAGCAGCCACGTTTCAAAACAGCGCTTGACCAGAAAGATGCTAAACGGGCATTTCAG
>CACXSS010000199.1 GCA_902770245.1 uncultured Planctomycetota bacterium
AAATGGTCTAAGGCGATGGGCGTCAACGTCTTCTGCAAAGACCTGCTGGAATTCGGATACAATCAGGGCTGGAATTCGGAACCCTACGGTGGCAACGGCTGGATTTACGAGCCGCTTAACAACGATCTGTGGGATCATATCGTCGCGTTGGCGGCGCAGTACGACATGCCGATTCTGCCCTATTATGAATATTACGGCGCAATCGGGGGCGACAAATCCAAAGCTCTCGGTTCGCAAAAGCGCGCCAAGCGTCTTTCCGGCGGCGACAAGTACACGCATATCTGGTGGTGCGAACGCGCCAACGTCGACGTCGCCGACCCCGACACGCTGACGGACTTCCAGAAAATTCTCGACCTGACGGTTCTCAAATACAAAGACGGCGCGGAAACGGCGGACGGCAAAAAGGTTGTCCCGAAATTCCTCGGCGCCTGGATTCGATGCCGACCGTCAAGCGTGCCCGTTTCGTTCAACGACAACAACCTCAAGCAGTTTGCGTCTGAAGCGAACGGCGGCAAAGCCGTTACAAGAGAGGATATTCAAAAGGACTCTCAACTGCTCGACAAGTACAGAATCTGGTGGTTCTCGAAACGCGCTCAGTTTATCGAAAACGTTGCGAAATACCTGCGAGAGAAAAACGACCCGAAGTCGTTCGTCCTCTTTACAGCCGACAGTTCCGAACCCGGCTGGCCGATTCCCTCCCAGCTGGCAGGCGAAGGGAAAAAGGACTCCTGGCGTTACAAAATGTGCGTCGTCAACGACAACCCGGAATACTGGGAAACGAAAGTTCAGGAGGAATGTTACGAAAAGCGGTACGTCAAACAGCTGCCTTTGACAGAGGTTTTAGAGAAACATCTGTACCCGAAATCGATTCTGTCCTGGCAGCAGGACTGGGGCGGACACGAAGTCGGACATTCCACGCCCCCGGCGTACCCAGCGGGAATTAAGAACTCAACCGACGCCATGTTCTCTTATACGTTCAACAAGTTCTATTCCGCTGACGAGGACATGGAACAGTTCCGCTCCCGCGCCGGCTTGACTGCGATTCGGCATTTCTGCCTCAACGAGAACGAGATGAACGCTGAAATCGACGGGAAGGCGACCGAAATTCTCGGCTACTTCGTCGCGGACGTCGAACGCGCCGGACGGTTTAGCGTCCTGGCGGAAGTTGCAGCCGTTGCCAAAGGCGACCCGACGCAAATCGGGTATCTGTGCGGCAACACGTATCAGCGCGGGTTCCCGGACGTCTACCGGAAGTTTACTCAGGCGTTCCTGTCCTTGCCCGCCCTGCCCAGCGTTTTGATTCAAAAAGAAAAGTACGGTCAGGAATGGGTCAGAAAAATCGACGCCGGGCAGAATCGCGTCTGGTACTCCGTCTGCAACCTCGCCTATACAGACCAAAAGGTCAAAATTGACGACCTTCCCAACGGCGTTTTGACAGACTGCGTAACCGGCGAGAAATTCCGCGTCAACAACGGCAGCGTAACCATCCCCTGCCCCGCCGCCAGCCTGAGATCGTTCCAATGGAATAAATGACGTTTAAGGATTTATCAAAAGAAAGCGCATTCATACAAGAAAGCGCAGTCATACAGTCCGTTGTTTTCCCTTCTTTTTTGATAAAAAAGAACAAATAGGGAACTTTTGACGTATTATTATATACTGTTTTCGTGTATAATTAATAGAAGTAATAATAATTATACCGTTTTATTTTAACCCTTTAAGAGAAAAAACTTATGTCCATTCAATTCCTTTCCAACGCCTGGACGTCCCGGCTTGCCCTGTTGGCAATCGGCTCGTTGATGGCGTTTGCGTCCAGCAACGCGTTTGCTCAATCATCACCACTTTCCACGAATCCTTCTGCTATGAATTCAACTTCTTCATCTTCTTCACCTGCAACTGAACCTTTGACAGTTCTCAGCCGCGAAACGCTTCAACCTGGCTTGACGATGGCGAAACTGTCCAACGGTTTGACGATTCTCATTCAGGAAAACCATACAGCCCCCAACGCAACGGTTCGCTGCTTTGTCAAAAACACCGGCAGCATGAACGAAACCGGACATCTGGGCGCCGGCTTGAGCCACGTTCTGGAACACGTCGTTTCCGGCGGATCTACAGCAACTCGAACCGAAGCGGAAACGGAAGACATGGTTGACCGCATGGGCGGCGTTACCAACGCTTTTACGTCCATCAACGTTACCGCGTACTTTATCGACTGCCCGTCCAAAGACGTCAACAAGGCTGTCGACATCATCGCGGACGAAATGCAGCATATCATCTTTAATCCCAAAGAATTCAACCGTGAATTGCGCGTCGTTCAGCAGGAACTTCGAGACGGCGAAGCCAGCCGCGCCCGAGTTATGTGGAAGATGATGGCGGAAACCCGCTATCTGAAGCACCCTGCCCGTCTGCCCGTTATTGGGTATATAGACGTCTTGCAGCGCGCTTCCAACGAAGACATCATTTCCTTCTATAAACAGCGTTACATTCCCAACAACCAGATTTTCGTCGTTGTTGGAGACGTCAATACAGACGAGATTCTCGAACGCATTCGTAAAAATTACGAGGGAACGCCCCGCGGAAAGATGAACGACATTGTCGTTCCGCGAGAACCCGAGCAGGTTTCGCCCCGCTTTGCGGTCAGAGAAATGGACGGCGCGACTTTTGACGTTACAGTCTTCTGGCCAACGGTTACCATCGACTCTCCCGACATGTACCCGCTGGACATTCTCGACTACGTTCTGGCTGAAGGCGCAAGCTCCCTGCTGGTCAAAAAGTACTGCATGGATGAACCTCTGGCTCTGTCGATTGGCGCGTCCAGCTCCACCCCCAACTACGCGCCGGGTATGTTTGCCGTTCAGATGTCTTTGACGGAAGAAAACTATCCCGCCGTCGTTGATCAGGTCGTTGCCGACATCTACAAGATGCGCGACGTTCTCATTCCGGAAGAGCTGCTCGAAAAAGCCAAAAAGCAGAAAGTTGCCGAACAGATTTTCGGTCTTCAGACGATTCAGGCGCAGGCGGACAACTTGGCGCAGTCCTACATCGCCACCGGCGACCCGCTGTTCGACAACACCTACGTTGAACAGATTAAAAAGGTAACGGCGCAGGACGTTCAGCGCGTTGCCAGAAAATACCTCGTTCCGGAACGGTTCAATAAAGTCGTTATTACCCCGTTGGGCAAATCTCAGCAAGCAACGCAAAGCGCGGCTGACGCTGTCAATTCTCCCATCAAACAGCTTACGCTGGACAACGGCGTAACAGTTTTGACAAAGCAGATTCCTAACCTGCCGCTGGTCTCGATGCAGGTCTACGTTAAAGGCGGAGCCGTTGTCGAAACGCCGGAAAACGCCGGCGTGAGTCTGCTGTCCGCCTCCATGTTTGAAAAGGGCTGCAAAGGTATGACCGCCGCTCAAATTGCCGAGTACTTCGACCTTATCGGCGGTTCAATCGGATGCACGTCTGCGCGCAACACCACCTCCGGCAGCATTCTCACCCTCAAAGAGGACTTCCCCAAGGCGTCGGAAATTCTGGCGGAATGTTTCCTCCGTCCAACGTTCCCGGAAGACGAATTCGCCAAGCTGAAGATTCAGGCGCTCGGTCTTCTCCAGAGAAAGAAAGCCGACCCGCGTTCCGAAGCCCGCGACGCGTTCTTTGACGCTCTGCCCAAGACCAGCTCATTTAGTCACATCGTCGGCGGAACGATCGAGTCCGTTTCCAACATGACGCTGGACGACCTCAAAAAGTATCATCAGACGTACGTTCAGCCGGACGGAATGGTCGTAGCGATTTTCGGAGACATCTCCACCGAAGACGCTGTCGCTCAGGCGAAAAAGCTCTTTGGAAACCTCAAGCAAACCGCTCGCCCCGTCGTTTCCTATGACCTGCCCAATACGATTGAACAATCGACTGTCAAACACGTCAAGACGGAAAAGACGACAGCCATGATTCTCATCGGATACGAATGCCCGTCCATGCTCGACGTTGAAGACTACAACGCGCTGTACGTTCTCAACGGGATTGTTACCGGCTGCGGATATCCCGGCGGCTGGCTGTTCCCGGAACTGCGCGGCGCGGGGCTGGTTTATAGCGTTCACGGAATTCGCATGGCGGGAATCAGCCCCGGATACTTCACGATTATCGCCCAAACTCGTCCGGACGCGGTTGACGAAGTTGTCAGACGCATTCGCAACAACGTCGAAAAGGCTAAGGCGGGAACGATTACCGAAGAAGAATTCGAGAAAGCCAAGGAGATGATTATCGCCATGGAAGCCCAGGAAAACACGACCGCCAGCGAACAGGCGTCACAGGCGGCTGTCGATACGATTCTCGGCTTGGGTCCGGAATACCAAAAGGGATCCGCTGACCGCATCAACGCCGTTACGCTTGATCAGGTCAAAGCCGTCGCGAAGAAATACCTGACAAAATCCGTTCAGGTTACGCTGTCGAATAAAGACGAATAGAATGGCGAGCTGCAGGCTCTAACCTGCGGCTGCTCTCACTACTCAAAATACTTTTCCCAGAGGCTTTCCGTCCAGAGGCAAATCGCAGACTGTTTGCCGTCGTCAGCAATAACCGGGTCAACGGCAACAGCGTCGTAGAGCGATTTCCAGATTCGGAAAATATCGGTCATTTGAGCGTGATTTTCCACCTTCTCAACTGTCAAACCGAGAATTCTCGACTTCTTGGAAAACTCGTCTGCAATGGAGCTTGACGAAAACAGAACAACGGCGGAAATCGGTTTGCCGTCCGGCATTTGCGTGTTGATAGCAACGTATCTCTTTTCTACCCCGGGTTCGAACATAACGTAGGCGGGATACTGCCACGGCGCGGCGCGGTCTTCCCCTTCCTGCTTGGATACGGGAGGAAGCTGAGCCAGAATGTTGTCGATGGAGTCAATCCATTCCGTTTTGACGGCGCCGTCTTCTGTAACTTGCGGGTTCCACGCCAAATGCGTATACGGTTTGTTAAACATCGTCAGGAAAAAGACGAGGTCTTTGTAGGTGAAAACCGTCCGGACTTCCGCGCCGAGAATTGCGGCTTTTTCGACAAATTTCTCGGCGGCGTTTTCTTCCTGAAACAGGGCGATTGCGAATTCCGGGTTCTCTTCCGTATGCGCGTCCGTCGACAGACAGACGAACCCGTTTTCAATCAATACGACGTGAAGCGGTAAACGAAGTTGACAGATTTTTTCCATGGCTGGGAGTGATCAATTAACAATTATCAATGAGCAATTAGCAATTATCGACGCGCTTGCGTCAATTACTAATTGCTAAATGCTAGTTATTAATTATATCGAGTAAGCGCCAATCGTCAAGACGGCGCCGATTATTTTCCGCGCCCTCTTTTACTTTTATTGAAATTCTGCTATACTATAGAGATAGGATTTCGTAAAGAATTACTGGTCAAGTGCAAGCGAAAAGTCGACACCCGATGACAGTTTTAAAACACTCAACTGTCTACTTTATGCTTGCACTTGACCTATTGCTCTTTACGATTTATTGAGGCGCTTGCGCCAATTGCTAATTGCTAATTTCAAAATATCATCATGAAACACACCGCTTTAATCGTTTTATCGACTCTGCTGCTTTTGCTGTCAACGTCCTGCTTTGCAGACGACTACAAACCCGGCGACGCAATTACGCCTGCCGATTATCCCAGTTTGAAAAATCCGGCGATGAAATTCGCGCTTCCCAACAAGTACGGAAAGCCGTTTGCGAAGGATCCGACGGTTGTTCGATTCAAGGGGAAGTACTGGATGTATTTTTCGCTTTTCTCTCTTGATCCTCAAAAGACCGGATACGACTTGTATATAGGCGTTGTAACCAGCGACGACCTGACCAACTGGACTTCTGTCGGGTCAATTACGCCGTTGTGCGAAGGCGACAAAAAAGGCTTGGGCGCGCCCTGCGCGAAGGTCTGGGACGGGAAAGTGCATCTGTTCTATCAGTCCTACGGCAACGGACCGAAAGACGCCATCTATTACGCGACGTCCGAAGACGGTCTGCATTTCAAGAGCGTTTATCCAACGGCGATTTTCTCCCCGAAGGGCGACTGGACAAACGGTCGGGCGATTGACGCTGACTTTATCGAATTCAAGGGAAAATGCTTCCTCTACGCCGCAACTCGCGATCCGGAAGGAAAAATTCAAAAACAGGTTGTCGCGGTAGCGGAAGATCGCAACAACCTCGCCCCGGATCAGTGGAAGCAAATCGACCATTCCATTTTGGAACCGACTCTGCCGCACATTGGGCTGGCGCAGTCTGAAGACGGAATCAACTGGACGCGCGTCTGGAACGTCCCGTTTATTACCAACGGTCCCAAAGGTCAATGGAATTCCAGCGAGTCCGGACATCCCGGCGTCTTTATCGATCCGGAAACCGGCAAGACCTGGCTGTTCTTCCAGGGCAACGACGAAAACGGGAAATCCTGGTTCCTGTCACGCGTTGAGCTGGAATGGGTTGACGGCTTGCCGAAAGTCAAGTAACATTTTAGGCGTTAAAAAGAATCTGTTTCGACTTTACGGGCTGCGTATAATAAACACAGTAAGAGTTTTATTCGTAACCCGTTTTTTAGGAGACAGATTCATGAATGCCAATACGGTACTGAAATTTACAGGACTGCTGCTGTTGATTATCGGCGGTCTGAACTGGGGACTGGTCGGTCTTTTCGACTTCAATCTGGTAAGCTATATTTTCGGCGACAACTCGTTTTTAACGCGGACGATTTACATTCTCGTCGCCATTGGAGCTTTGGGCGTAACCGCCGCGCTGCCGGAAATGCTGGGCGTTTCCGACTCGGAAAAATACGTTTAGAGTTTCAATCGGAAAGCAAAGAAACGGGAGTAGGGAAAGGAGAATTAGAAGAGCTTCTAGCTATTAGCTTCTAGTTATTAGCTTTGGGACATTTTGTTCTCAGCGTTTGCCTTTTAACGCTGGAAGTCAAACCTAAAAAGCTAAAGGTAGAAGCTAGCAGCTAAAAGCTCCTCATTCCTGACTCTAACGTCTCTATTCCTTATCCGCTTCTTCCGCCATTCGCTTCATGCCTTCCGCATTGCTGATTTTTGGACTGTAACCGAAGTCTCGTTTGGCGGCGGAGATGTTGAAATAGTTGCTTACCGACAATTGAATGGCGAGAAACTTTGACATGGGCGGGTCAGACTCTCGTCCGATTATCGACCAGATAAAATCGTATACAGCGCCGATTGCGTAGGCGGCAGAAAACGATATCGTCTTTTTAACTGGCGGCAGATGGTATATATCCAACAGCTGGTCAATCCAACCCCAGCAGTTGACCGGGTCATCCTGTGACAGAAAATACGCTTTGCCGGCAGGAACCGCATTCGATCCGGGAAGCAGCGCGTCCATGGCGGCAATGTGCCCGTCAGCCGCGTTTTCAACGTAGGTTGTATCGACAAGATTCTTCCCCTCTCCAACGCGGCGCAGAATTCCCGCTTTGGCTCGCTGAATCAGACGAGGAATAAGATTGTGGTCGCCCGGCCCCCAAATCAGATGAGGACGCAAAGCGCAGGTGGACAGCGTTCGTCCGTCTGCCGTCTGACGCCCGTTGTATTCCAGCGTTTTCTGTTCCGCCATCGCCTTGCTGCGCGGATAGTGAGCGTTAAACGTTTTGGGATACGGAGTCGATTCGTCGGCATTTTCCAGAGAATAATTTGTAAACACCACGCTGGGGCTGGACGTGTAAACCATTCTGGCAACATTGGATTTAATACAGCCGTTGAGAACGTTTTCCGTTCCAGCAACGTTGGTTAAATAATACCGATTCCAGTTGGCTCCGATTCCAGCAATCGCGGCAACGTGAAACACCGCATCCACCCCGTTACAGGCGTCTAATACCGCTGCCGAGTCTGCCAGATCGCCAAGACGCATTTCCATGCCGCGAGATTCCAGTTCCGGCTGCGGACGTCGAGCAAAGCCTCGAACGGAATCGCCGCGCGCAAGCAATTTTTCTACGATATGTCGTCCCAAAAATCCGCCGGGACCGGTTACAAGATATTTCATAGCAAAAATGGCAGCAACACCATGCAAAGGCTGGTAAAGTTAAACAACATGTGTAAAATAATCGACGGCAGAACCGACTGCGTTCTATAATATAAAAAACCGAATACAAGAGCAAGAGGAATAAGAGCAAATGGATCCGGAATAAAATGCGCATTGGTTATAACACGAATAAAAACCAAAACAAATGATAAAAGGTACGTAGGAACGATTATCCAAAACCATTTTATGCCGAATAGAGCCAGACCAGGGAACTCTCGCCAGGTTCCAAACATGTCGCGGAAACGTATGCGTCGAATAAAGAAAATGTAAAAATAACAAATTATCGGGAAGATCGTCCAGGCAACGCAAGCGTTGGTTATGGCTCGAACAATGCGTTCAATAGATTGATTTGCCACATCGTCTGAACGATAATGAACCAAAGCGAAAAACAAAGCAGGCAGAACGATGCTTAAGCTCGAAATTACCCAGCGGCAGGTTTGGAGTGATACAATACGCCGTTTTTTAAACAACTGCGTTAAAAAGCCTTGAAGGCAGTTCTGAAGCCCGGCGCGAAAGAGAAGTTCTTCGTTCATCGGAGCCAGAATGCATGCCATATAAAACCCCAAACCGATAAACGTCCAGTTCCTTGTTTGAACCAGACGTACAACTGGATGCGAATCATCGGGGCTGTCTTTTTTGAATATTTCCGTCGTAAACGTTTGAGGAATGTCTAAATTGTTTTGCTCTTCAGGAGTGTTTGGAGAAGAGTATAAAATCGGATACGTAAACGATGGCAAAAACAGAAACAGCCATGCCGCAATGAGCAATTCCAAAACATTACAATGCCACATAGAATAACGACGCTTTGGAATCCACCACGACAGTATTTTTAACAATATCGAATCCATACCAAATATTATATAAAGATTCCAAAGTTTAGCAACAGGGGGCGTTGAATTTTAGGAATGACGAGGAGCGTTCAAACCGTTCCTGATTATAGGGGACAGGGTTGAAAGAAAGAACGATCTAAAATGAAACTCATCCGACATACAAACGCCTGATGGACGGTAACGTCAACGCAGACGCTTAAATGACGGATGAGTCAATACTTTTGGTAAACGGCGCGAAAATGCCCGCTATTGAACTTCAAACAGATTTAATATCTGATTATATGTCGGATTAAATGCAAATCACACAATTGAAAGGACTGTCGATTTTAACGCTTTCTTCGTCGTTTTTTTAACAGCCTTTTTCTCTGCATTTTTAACTGCCTTTTTCACCTCTTTTTTGGTGGTCTTCTTCAATTCCTTTTTCAGAGTTTTCTTGGCAGCGTCTTTTAACGCCTTTTTCAATTCTTTTTTCATAGCTTTCTCCATGCTAATAAGGGTTGTTAAACAATATGGAACCAATAAACAACAATTCTAAAAGAATTATTGACATCGACCCCAAATGCGCGAAATACATCGCGCCAAAAACTTGTTAAAAACGTAAAACGGTTGAGAGAAGTAAAAGAAAACGAGGGTTTAGGCGCGTTATTCTTTTAACCTCTCTCGATAAAGGTTTATCGGCAAAAAACTATTTGTTTTCAGCCTTGATGACGATTCCACCCCAAACAACAGGCTGTCCGTTGTCAGTAAAACCGCCAAGGTTTTTGGCGGGATCGGCAATGCGCTTACCGCAAACGACAACTTTATCGCCCACTGCCGGTTTGATTTTACGAAGTCCAACGACCTCAACAGAGCCGTCCTGACCGTCAATATCAATCGTGTTAATTTGATACCCGTCCCGTTCAGCAACGCCTGACAGCGTTCCGACAAACAGAACGCCAGCATTGTCTGATTCGTCTTCGACGCGAGCCGCCCACTTTTCAGACAGGGCAGAAGCCAGAGCTGGCTTTGTTCCAAAATTACCCATCGCGGCGCGAACTTTACTCATTGAATCTTTGAGCTGGTCGTCGACAGCGGTTGTATCAACAAACGTGGATTTTTCAGCCATATCGTTCAACGCGGCGTAAACAGTATCGTCAATTGCTTTGGCAGCTTTAAAAGCCGTTCCAACAGCGGCAACCGCTTCGCTCACGTCAGCAGACGTGTATTGCGGCGCGTTGACTACGCCCGGTTCAACCGGTTCGTCAGCCGCGGGTTCGTCAGCAAGAACGTCTTTAGGTTCCGCAGCGTTTTCCGCTCCGTCATTTGCCAGAAAAGCGTCTGGATCAAAAGAACCATCGTCTGCTGCGGCGGCATCGTCTGCGGGAGCTTCATTTTCAGCGGGAACGGCGTTATCTGCAGGAGCCGCGTTGTCTGCTTTGGGTTGAGCTGTTACATCAGCGGGAGTATCAGCGGTTTCAGCGGTTCTTCCGGGGAAGACAAACATTGCCCATTCCGGCCACCATTCAGGAATGTACTTGTAGGTTGATTTAATGCCCGGCGCTGGAATTGGAATATTGGACTGCGCGCCTGTCGTCATTTCGATAAGCGCCATAACGTACGGGAAGAGAATAAACGCCAGCAGACCGCCAAAGATAATGCCGACAATACTGCCGCCTTTCTTTGAGGATGCCTTGGGACGAGCTGGACGCTTGCGTTTACTGGGCGCGGTCGACTCGCTGCCAGCGGACATATCAAATCCGCCTGTCGTCGTTTGAGGCGTTTCCATTGAAAATCCGCCTGCCGATTCAGTAACAGCAGCAGTCAGAAGCCCTTCCGGAATGAGCGACGTCAGGTCAAGCGGTTCGCCCGTTTCGACGTCAATCAGTTCGCTAAGAAGATATTCCTGTTCTCCGTCGGGAGTTCTAACTTTTTTATCCAATGCTGCAGGAGCAGGAACGGTTTCTTCTGCCGGAGCTTCAAAAATTTCGGCTTCAGGAGCGTCTTCTGCCGGCTCTTCAAAAGCTTCGGCTTCAGGAGCGTCTTCGGATGGTTCTTCAAAAACTTCGGCTTCAGGAGCGTCTTCAGGTTGTTCTTCAGAAACTTCGGCTTCAGGAACGTCTTCAGACGGTTCTTCAAAAACTTCGGCTTCTGGAACAGTTTCTTCAGTTTGTTCATCAAACGGCTCTTCAGCTGTAACTTGAGAGGGAGTTTCGTCAAAAAGATTATCGGAAACATTATCATCCTCTGCGTCAGCTGTAACTTCTTCCAAAGACTCTTCAGTAATATCCGGTAATTGAGGGGGTTCTTCCTCATTGCTTACGTCGCTGATGAGATCCTCGTTTGTTATAGCGATCGGATCAGACTCTTCAGAATTAGCAATTTCATCCGGCGTCCAATCAAAAGGAGACGCGTTGTCCGAAACGCTGTTATCTGTATCAGCGTCGTTATTGTCCAGATTAAAAGAAAACGGGCTATCGTTTTCTTCTTCCGGTTTCTTGGGTTCGCTATTGTTGCCAAAATCAAAATCCATGATTACCTCTTTTTTCTTATTTTGAAAATATGATACAAATAAACAACGTTGCGTGTGTTTTCAAAAACAACAAATTAACGTCTCAAACGTTTCTCACAAACAAGAGAAACGGGGGTAAACCAATAATAGCTTTTGCTAAAATTGGGAAATGGACGTATTATATAATGCCTCCGCTGCTATGGTCGTCTGCAGGCTGTCTTGTATTCTTTCTTGGCGTTTGGCGTCCGCCCGATCTGTCGTCGTCAATTTGTCCGCCTCTGCCATAGTTCGAAGTTGACATCTCTATTGATGGTTTATTTGACTTCAAATAGACAGCAGACTTGTCACGATCTTCAGCTTGAACAAAAACAGCGCCGTCTTTCGTCATTAACAAAGCTCGAGCAGGCGGAGCTGGAAGTCCTTTAAATAACGCTCCTGACTGCTTCGATTTGCCGGAGAAATCCAATACAACGTCATTAGTTATAAAGTTTGCAACGGTGGACTGTTCTCGGAAATCGTCTGACTGGTTATCGAATTCTGTGTTATAGAAATTCAAAACCATGCCCGGCAGCGTATTGTCTTTATTAAGACGTTTGGAAATTTCCAAACCCTTGATTTCATCAAATTTCAAAATCAGCAGCTGTCCCGATGGACCGGCAAAATCGTCAAGCTTGGGCGCGCCGCTCTGGGAAGAACGATCCGCTCTGGAACCAATGCAGTACAAACGAGTGTCAAGCGGAACTTCTGCAATCGGAGACGCCTGACTCCAATCCCCTTCAATAAACGGATTGACTGTCATTGACTCGGCTTCTACGTATTCCGACTTTACGTTATAGTTGGGGTTTTTCAAAATCAGTTTAACTCGATAACGATACTTTTTCCCGCCCTCAACTCTTGTATCAAAGAATCGGAACAGCTTATACGTTTGAATTTGCGGAGTCTTTTCGTGTCCAGCATCCTCAGTCGGCATGACTTGCGCGGTCAACTCGTCTTCCATCGTCTGTTCTTCGTTTCGTGTAGAAATTGCAGTTAAAGGAATTTCAGGCAAATGAGCACAGTCAGCCCCCCATTGATGCTTTGACAAATTCATCAATTGCATCGCCATCGGAATGGCAACGGGCAAAGAACTTGCTTGAGCGGCGTCTTTTGACGATAATGAAATCGGAGTTGGCTGAGCGGTAAGATATTCCTGATCAACAACTTCGTTTCCACCGCCATTACAGTAACGTCTGTTGATAATAACAGATTCTTTAACATCCAGCGGCTTCCAACCTTGCGATCCATTGGCGGTTATTTCTTCTCGTTCTACATAATAAGGAATAAGAGCCGTTACAACAACCCAACGAACGCCAGGATTGAGTTTTAATTGAGTCTTGCCGGAATTCTGACCGGAACGAGGCGACTGAGAAGAATCGTTGCGGACTTCCGGATTAAAACCAACTCCGGAACTGACTTGAAGCGATGTAACAGTCAAAACGGGCGGCTGAGTTCTTTTAACCTGCGGCTGAGCAATTGGATGACGAAAATCCTTGTTCAGCTCCAATAACGACAGCGCGTTCGGAGAAATGGTTTTTGCTGACAAATCCGCCTCTTTTTCGTAGTCGATAGATGTATACTGAGAAACGTCTGGTTCAGAGTTTTCCAGCTTTTGCCTTCCACGTTTGATGCTTTCTTCAAGCTGGGACGTAGAAATCGACAACGGTTTAAGTGAAAAACCGCCCCATACCATCAGCAGAAACCCCAGCACGAAAAAACCAAAAATGACTTTTTCGGTGTGATCCACAATAAAGTTCTTCAATGAATCCTTATTAAAACTCATGATTATTCAAAAACTGTTAAAACCAAATTATCTAAAATTAAAAACAACACAGTTCATTCCAAATGACTTTGCTGTTATTGTTCGGCGTTTTCGTTATTTGCAGCGTCAGCAGCTGTTTCTTCATCACCGGACTCGTCAGTTTCGTTTTCCGGATTATTTTCTTCGGAATTATTTAATCCCTCTGCCATATCCGGGAACAGATCCATTGATGGAGCGTTAAACAGGCTTATAATTCCGTAAATGTCAACAATAATTTCGTCGCTGTTTAATTGTAAATTCTCTTTGCCGGAAAAAGAATGTTCGTTGTTTCTCGATCCGCCGCGGCTTCGGGGTTTAACCATCACAGATCGACCGCGCGACGCGTCCTCTGCTCCTTCTCCGCCTTCGCCTTCGGCGCCTGCATCTTCAAATCGCGAGAAATCAAACGTCGGCGTCCAACCTTGACCTGGATTGATCAAAACAAGTTTGATGTCAACAGGTTTTTCTGCATTGGTCAGAAGCGACATCAAATCAGAAAGACGATTCTGCTTAATAACAAGCGATAAATAAACCGGCATATTTCTGGTTTTGCTGGCGTTAATTCCGGCAGAGGCAAAACTGGAACTGGCGTTGTACTGTTCAGCTGTCAGTCCTTTGCCATTTTTATCAACGTAACGGAAATTGTACAGTTCACGAAATTCCTTTTTCAAAGCCTCTCCGCCTTCCCCGCCTGAGGAAGCTTCTGCACCGGCTTCGGGCGTTTCAGAACCATCTCTCATCTCGTCTTCGCTTCCTGGACCAGTTTTGGAAAAACTCTTTTCATCAAAAAAACCGGTTTCCAAACGCGTCTGAAATTTTTCTACAGCATCGTTAGCAATGAGAAAAGAACGAATCTCTTTAAGCGAAGCGGCGCTTCGATTTTCTACGCCTTCGTTAAGAGTTTTGATAGCGTCTATAATATTTTTAAAGATCCAAAAATCTTCCTGAGCAACGCGAATTTGAAGCGTTGTAGGAATGCGCTGCCACGAAAAATGGCTTTCAATCAGATCGTCAATATCTTTTTCTGCCCATACAACCAGTTCTTTTTTGGATGTCTTTGACGCTTCTTTATCCTCATTCGCGACTGCGTCTGCCAATTCAGCCGTTGCGGAATCCATATTGGCGGCAACGCGCCCAATTTCATCGTCAATGGCAATGCCGTTTTTGTCTCGTTCAGAAATCGGATGGAGCGTCTCAACCATCTTTTTGAATTCTTCTACTATGCGGTAACGGTACTGCTCCGCGCCTTCGCCGCTAATTTTATCGGCAGTGAAGTCAACCGGACGATCATTAATTGTAATTTCAGGCCATTGATTGTGTTCGTTTTGTCTGTTGTAGAGCAATTCCCAGGCATTGTAAACGTTATGCATTAAAACGTTTTTTTTGCGCTCAACCGCTTTAATTGCTTTTTCGTTGGGCGGATTGGAGGGGATATTGTCAACGCTGCTCTTGCTTTGCGTATAGTTGGACTCGTTCGAGGTAAACTCTTTGTCCAGCGCTCCAGTAGAAGAACTCCAGAAAAACAGAGCCAACCCGAGGGCTATCAAACATACTGGCCAGAAATAGTATTTCTTGGCATATCGAATTGCATTTTCCATTTATTTATGTCCTTATCAAAAGGCGTTTGAATAATAATCTGGTCGAAAACAAAAAAGTCAGTTGGAAGCAGAATCGTCAGATGCGCCGTCTTCTTCATTTTGAGCGGCGTCCTGTTCCTGTTCTGCTTTTTCTTTTGCTAACCGTTCCGCTTCTTCTTTTTGTTTACGAAGCTCTGTTTGACGGTCGATTTCTCGCTGAAGCGGATCCGTAGGCGTCCACAGGAACTGAATAATAAACGGATATTTGTTCAGCTCAACAGTTTTGGATTTATTGGATTCAACGCCTCCTGTTGGTCCTTCCATTTCCGTCATTCCGCGGCGAGTATCCTGCACTTTTGTATCCAGTTGAACGTCCTTTCGTTCTTCATACAGAGGAACGACAACTTTTTTAATCTCGCAAATACCCGGGGCTTCAATCAAAACGGGATAAGAAATCCCCATCTGCTGCATGGTGTACCAAACGCCGTCCTTATCGTCGCCTTCCGCTTTAAGAGGAACGAACTTTTGAGCCTTTGACGCTGGCGCGCCCTGAGCGCTTTCAGAATCGCCGGACTCTTCTCCAGACGATTCACTTTGCATTTTAGCTGTTTGTTCTTCCACCCACGTAGCAAACAGCGGAGGCAGAGCCAGCTTAATACGTCCTTCCTGCAAATTCTTTATAATGCGTTCACGAACAAAGTTCGCGCCTTCCGGAGCAACGGTTTTGTCGTCTGGAAGACGATTATGATAATGATAACCGGTAATCTGAACCAGCCACGTCTTGGGAACCTCAGAGGATTCAGAAGAATCGCCAGAGGCTTCAGGAGCCGCTTCGCCGCTTTGTTCTTCCGAACCTGAACCGTCGGCGTTTTGATCTGAATTGGCGGATTGTTCAGACGCGCCGGCTTTATAATAACGCGCCTTGGTAACGTATTCTTTCCAAAGCTCAACTTTTCCAAACGGCTGAGCTTCGATATTTTCAATTTGAACCTGATTGCGGCGCTGGATTGGGATATCCTGAATATTGACTCCCGCCGGGTCTGAAGGAAGAGCGGCGTCAATAATTTTCATCAATTCCAGCCATTCCACTGAACGTCCAGCATTAACCAGCAAATCATTTCCAATCGTTTTGTTGTCGTTGAACTTTTTCTCTTCTTCCTCTTTTTGAGTATTAAACGAACTGACTTCGTCCGTAATGGATTTCGCCTGGCTGACTAAAGAACCAAACGCGGAGTCTTTAGACGTCTGCCAATGCGAAACGTGAGAGCCAAAACTGATTGTGGCGCCCAACAGCATTAAAGCCGCAGCCGCAGCCATCCACGGTTTTTTAGAATTGATAATTCTCGCGTGAACAATCTCTCGCGGAAGGAAGTTTGTTCCCAGATTTGACTGTCCCAATCCCTGAAGACAAAGACCGTAGCAAACGCCAAACGTTTTGATGTTATCTGTGAACGAAGGATTGTTTTTAATCTCAGTCAGATTAATATTGTTAAAATCGCTAATGACTTCAACGGTAATCCCCAGATTCTGTTCCAGGTACTTTCTTAAACCCGCCAACTGAATTGCGTTGCCGAATCCGATGATTTTGTCAATTGTTGCGTAACGGTCAAGACTGATAAAGTATCGAATTGAACGCTGAATTTCATCTACAAAATTGCTGAATACCGTTCGCATTGACTGGAAAAGAGCTTTTTTGTCCGTCGACGCGTTGGCGTTGCGTTTAAGATGTTCCGCCTTGGCGAACGTCAGCTTCATTTCGGTTGTTAATGCCTTGGTAAACTGATTGCCGCCGATAGGAATGTCTCGAACCCAAACCTTGTAACCGTTCGTCAGAACGAGGTCGGTATTGTCAGTTCCCATTGACAGGAACCCAATAAACGGCGGAGGATTTTCAGGATCGTATTCTTCAGGGCTTGGGATGTTTGTAACATATTCGTGCATCGCCATATTGTACAGCGAAATCGGAGTAAGCTGTACAAAATCAACGGGAATATGGGCGTCGTCAAGCGGTTCCAAAAGATTGTAGACAATGTCCCGCTTCATGGCAAAAAGACCAATCTCGACCTCTAAAGCCAGATCGTTCATTTTATCTCCGCCCAGACGCTGATAGTCAAGAATGACTTCTTTCAAGTCAAACGGAATTACCTGTTTGGCTTCGTACTTGACAAGGTCAGGAATGCGTTTCGACTCAACCGGAGGCAGCTTGATAAATCGGGTAATGCCGTTTTTCCCTGCTACGCTAATAGCGACCTTGTCGCCTTTGATGTTGTTTCGGGAAAGAAACTGTTGCAGGGCGTCATGAACCAGGTCGCCTCGCTCTATATCTGGTTCCGTTAAAATGTTAGGATATTCAATGTAATCAAACGCGTCGGCGACAATTGTCCCATCCTCGCGATTGAGATGACAGCGCAGCGCTTTCAAAGCGCAGTTGCCAATGTCGATGCCCCATACTCCGGCAGTTCGTGCCATAACGTGATTCCTTATAAAATTGATTCGTCAGATTTTACCGATTTGACAAAATGGGCTTTCTTACCCCCCCTGCAAACCGACGGTTACCAATGATTCAAAAAATGAATTATATTATTTCTTATAATATAGTTTATCTTAGTATTGAGTTTTGGTCAACTATTTTCTTGAAAATTTTAGAAAAATTCACGATTAAAATCGAAATTTCCCTACTTTATAACAAGGATTTTTGGAAAATATAGGCTAAATTTACTATTTTTAACAAATAAAATGAATATAACGAAAAGGGTTTACAGGTAGTTTCCCCAGTTGCGTATTTTACATTAATTAACGTCAACGCTATCCAATATCCTGATTTTTATTTCCAATATTATTTAAAATGTCTTTTAATTTGGGGGAATTGGGTTTGAGAAGATACAAACATGTCAAAGCGATTCCCAAAGCGTCTGCGACGTCTGGCGGTTTAGGAATTTCTGGAAGATTAAACTCGCGCATAACCGCGCGCTGCATTTGCGCTTTACTTGCCTGACCGTTGCCTGTAACAACTTTTTTGATTCTGGTTGCAGTAAACGAGTGTACAGGAATCCCGGCGTTGGCAGCGGCGAGAATAATCGCGCCTCTGGCGTGCCCCATTAAAATTGCAGTGCGAGGACGCTTATAAAAACTGTACAAATCTTCCAGCCCCATAACATCGGGCTTGAATTGATTGACGATTTCTTCCAGACCGATGTAGATTTCGTGAATCCGTTCTGGCAGGGTCTTTTTGGATTTTCCTCGAATCACCCCCGCCTCCAGTAAACGTATTTTACCATCGACGCGCTCGATAACTGCATATCCAGTGGTTCCCAGTCCAGGGTCGATTCCTAATACTTTCATTTTTGCTCTTTCCTGATAAAAGCCTTTTGGGTCAAACCTTCCCAACTCGCGTATGATATTATTCTGATATAGTATTATAAAGACTATCAATTATAATGCAAGCAGGAGGGAAAGAATAAGGTTCATCCGGGGTGAACGCAAATATTTCCGGCAATTGCACATGGTTGAGCCCGGTTCGCGGGCGTATCGCCCGCATAGAACTGCGCTAAAATTACAACAGACGCTTTAGCGTTCCGCTAGAACCGCGTTGTTCAATGTTTCTAGCCGACGCTCGACAGAGTCGGTTGCCGATTGGAAGCAGGAACCGACCTTGTCGGTTACCGATTGTTTAATTGAAATTCAATCATCATTTATACATCAATGGATTATTAAACACGAAAAACATGAAAAATACAAAATTTACGAAAAATGTTAGATTATAAAGCAATCCTTTCGTTTGTTTAGTTCTTTTCGTCTATTTCGTTGCAAAATACTTCGAAATGAGTAATACGCCTGTTTTTTAGTTCACAGGCGCCATCTTGTCGGATAAACCTTAATTGTATTGCAAAGAGTCACAATGCAAAAGGAAAATCTTGAAAATTTTCATGAAAAATAATAAAAGTAATTAATTTTAATTTGACAAAACAGAAAAACCGTTTATA
>CACXSS010000200.1 GCA_902770245.1 uncultured Planctomycetota bacterium
CTGGATTTTCCGCCGAATAATTCGTGAAGGTGATTTCGCCCGGTTCCGTCGGGACTCCCGAAGGAGACGTGTACGTTCCATAGTACCAATCTGAATAATTGCTTCCCTTGTATGCAGCGACTCGGAAGTAATACGTGCGACCAGGCAGAACTCTTGTCGCAGTACGGTGATTGACATTCGCCTCTGTCGTGCCGCCGCGGTTCCAAGTCTCGTTGTCATAGCTGAACTGAACGACAAAGCCGTCCTCGCCGTCGGAGTTGTCCGCCCACGACATTTCCAAGTTACCGCTATTATATTCGCCAAAGACGATTTCCGCGTTTTCAACTGGACACTCTGGCGCTGATGCCTCTGCTGCATAGAGCGCACCAGCCCCAATCAGAGTCAATAGCAAAGCAAACGTCAGATTCTTTCCGTTTATCATATTTAAAATTATACAGAAAGTTGGATTAAAGTCAAGTGGATGCAAAGGGGGAATGCTCAATTCGGGGTTGCGAAAATATGTGAGATTGACGATTCAACACGGAGTAGCCCGGTTGGCGGCTGTCTCAGCCGCCGATTTTTAGAACGCTTAATTTTTAAAACTTTGCGAACTTCGCGTGAGATTTCTTCGGCGGCAGAGGACTGCCGCGAGCCGGGCTGAACCATTTCGTTTCGGCGCCCCAAGTTTTTGAACGCCCCCGGGGAACGACGCCTCGCCGACTCCCCTCTTGTTTTTTGCTTTTTATTATTTTATAATAGCGTATATACTTTGAATTATAAAAATTCCCTGCAAGTTTAACCCTCCTATATTGCTATGAAAAGAACGTTCCTGTTGATTACAGTTGTTGTTAGCGTCCTGATTTCGATTGACGCTTGGGCAAAAAGCCCGGCAATTCTCAAGCCGTCTGTAACGGGCGCAGAGTACGAGTCCGCTTTGGCGCTGGGGAAAACTCTCAATCCGGGTTTTCAGGAAACGACGGCTGACGACCTGTCGGAGACGTCCGTTTTATGGATTCATCTGGGCGATTCCGAGAAGTACGCTGTCTCTGACGCGGACGCGGCGAAAATAAAGTCGTTTGTCGAACAGGGCGGCGGACTTTTTCTGACCGGGGCGTCGTGGCGGATATTGAATCAGTTTGGTCTGGAAACCGTTACGCCTCGTCAGCTGGCGGGAAATCACGACCGGAACCCGGGCGCGGCGATTCCATTTATAATTAAAAACGGCGCTCAGTCGCCTGTTTTTAACGGGCTGAAGCGAGGGAACGAGCAGGGGCAGAATCGGGCGGCGATCTACTTTTCCGACGGCGGCTATTCTGCTTTTTCTGACTTCCACGCGATTCAGCCCCGGGGCGGGACGCTGTTGGCGGCGTCCGCCTTTGGCGATGAAAAGCCGATTTGGGAATACTCGCTGGGCAAGGGTCGAATTATTACATCCGGCTGGCGCTTGACGTGTTATTCCGATAAAAACAACGCCTTTTACGACAATTTGACGAAATTCACGTCGAACGTTTTGAACTATCTTCAAACGCCGTCAACGTGGATTGAATTGACGCCGTACAATCCCAACGCGGCGTTAAACGAAAAACAGTTGGCGGCAATGGAACGGGATTTTGAGTACGAAGTGGAATCGCTCAAACTGGCGATTAACGATTTAATCGAATCGTATCCGCAAGAGTACGTCAACGGGCAGAGTTATCTTGACCAACTGGCGGAGTTGGAAAAGGACTCTGCAACGGTCGCCCCGGACGTTCTGTTTGACCGTCTTGACGCTCTGAAACGCAAGGCGCTGCTGGAAAACCCGCTGCTGAAAAACGTCAAGTCAATTCTGGCGATTCGACGCACCGCCGGGAATTTGGGGCTGCCGTCCAACTGGGCGAGCAATTCCAGCCTCCGTCACATCGGATACGACAACGATATTATCTCAATTCCTCTTTCCCTGCAAGTTCCCAAACAGGATGACGTCAAAACGGTTTATCATCCGCAAAGCAACGAGTACGTTGGCGAACTGGACTTGCATTTCAACGCTGACCGTTTGATGTTCTCCAAACCGTATTTGCTCAAAGACGGAGGGAACGATCGTTGGCAGCTGTTTGAAATCCCGTTGACAGACGACGCGCTTTCCGGACAGGGAACCGTGGAAGCTCGAAAAATCCAGACGATTGACCATTCAGACGTTGACAATTACGACGCCTGCTATCTTCCCGACGGGAGAATCATTTTTACGTCAACCGCGCCGATGATTGGCGTTCCGTGCGTTCGCGGGTCGTCTCATGTTACAAATACGTACGTTCGCTATCAAGACGGGCGGGTTCGTCAGCTGACCTTTGATCAGGAACACAACTGGAATCCGACAGTCATGCCCAACGGGCGGATTATGTATCTGCGCTGGGAATACACCGATACGCCGCACGCGTTTTATCGGCTCATGTTTACCATGAATCCGGACGGGACAAACCAGGTCAGCTATTACGGGAGCAACTCGTACTGGCCCAACAGCATGTTCTACGCCAAGCCGACGCCGGGAAACGCCAATCGATTTTACGCGATTGTGGTGGGACATCACGACGTCAACCGCGCCGGGGAACTGGTTCTGTTTGATACGTCGATAAGCGATTTCGAGGCGGACGGCGCAGTTCAGAAAATCGGTCAGCGAGGGAAAAAGGTGGAACCGATTATCAAAGACGGTTTGACCGGCGCGTCCTGGCCGAAGTTTCTGCACCCATCGCCGTTGTCGGATAAATACGTTATTGTATCGTGCAAGCCGTCGCCGTTGTCAAAATGGGGCGTCTATCTGGTTGACGTTTTCGACAACTTCGTTTTGCTCTACGAACAGCCCGGCTACGCGATTTTAGAACCCGTCCCGTTGCAAAAGACCCCGATTCCGCCGGCAATTGTCGATAGAACCAATCCGGAAAGCAAGACGGCGACCGTGTTTCTGGCTGACATCTATACGGGTCCCGGATTGAAAGGAATTCGCCGTGGGGAAGTCAAAAAGCTGAGAATATTCACGTATAACTATTCGTATCACGGAATGGGCGGACAGTACGACCGAGTTGGGCTGGACGGTCCGTGGGACATTCGCTCGGTTTTGGGAACCGTCCCGGTAGAAGAAGACGGATCAGCGCATTTTACCGTTCCCGCCAACGTCCCGATAGCGCTTCAGCCGCTGGACGAAAACGGCGCGGCGTTACAACTCATGCGGTCGTGGTTCACCGCCATGCCGGGCGAAGTCGTGTCGTGCATCGGGTGTCATCAAAACAACAACCTCGCTCCCGTTCGACAAAGAACGATTGCCGGGAACCGTCCAGCATCTAAAATCGCGCCGTTTTACGGACCGGATCGCGGCTTCTCGTTCCGAAGAGAAGTTCAGCCGATTCTGGACAAATACTGCGTTGAATGTCACACGGAGAACCGCGACGCAGCCAATCCGGCGCTGGCAGACGTCCCGAAAACGTTCTCGCTGGAAAACACGGACGACATCCCTCTTGTGGCGGGTAACGCCATGTACAACAACGGCGGGCGATTTTCAAAGTCGTATATGAATTTACGCCGATTCGTCCGCGGGCATACGATAGAGTCGGACGCTCATCTGCTTTCGCCCCGGGAATTCCACGTTTCAACAACGCGTCTGTTCCAAACGTTGAGAAACGACCCCGCCGGGCATTACGGCGTAACAGATATGCTTTCCCCTCAAGATTGGGACGTTTTGACGACCTGGGTCGATATGAATACGCCTTTCCACGGGACGTGGATTGAAGTCAGCGGTCATCAGCGAACTGACCGTCAGGCGCAGTTGAGAGAAGAACTTCGGGAAATGTACAGCGACCTGGTTCAAGATCAGGAGGGTATTTTCAATCCGTACGTTCCCGGAGCCGTTAAGCCCGTTCTTCCTCCAAAGGACAAAATCGACGCTGGACTCAAAGCGCGATCTGCCAGTCAGCCAACGCCGACAATTGCGCTTAACGAACCGTTTGACAGTCAGAAAATCAAAACGGCAACGCTGCCCAACGGCGAGACAATCGAATTCGTCTATGTGCCTAAAGGGACTCTCAACGGTCAACCGACAGGCGGGTTCTGGATTAGCAAAACGGAAATAACCAACGCTCAATTCCACGCCTTTGACCCGAAACACGACAGCCGATACGAGTTTGGAGATTTCCTTGTATTCAGCCTGCTTGACCGCGGTTTTCAGACTGACGGACCCGATCAGCCGGTCGTTCGCGTATCGTGTCAAGAGGCGGAACAGTTTTGTCAGTGGCTTTCTCAGCAACTTGAAAAAGATAACGGCGTTTGTTCTCTCCCGACAAACGTGCAGTGGACGTATGCCGCCAGAGCGGGTTCGACTAATCCGAATTTTTACTACGGTAAAATTGACGACGATTTCAGCTCCTTTGCCAACCTATCAGATGTAACAAATTACGTCATGCCGACGTTCGCTCCGTGGAGTCTGCCGTCAGACGCGGTAGAACCCTGGCGTCCGGCAGACGAGCGGTTTAACGATTCCGTTCGCGCGACGGCTAACGTTGCATCGTACAAGCCCAACGCCTGGGGTCTGTACGACGTTCACGGCAACGCAGCGGAATGGCTCAACTGCGACGGCGACGCGGCTTTGGCGGCTGGCGGCTCGTTTAACTCCCGACCGTCTGAAAGCGCGTTCGATTCCCGAATCCCGTACCCGAAAAATCAGCCGGTTTTCGACGTCGGATTCCGGATCATTTTGAAGGATAAAGAGTAATAGCGCTGCAGCGCATAATAATGCGTTTGCGTTCACTATATTCAACGAGGATTCCAAATTTTTTGCCTTGGGGTTGCTTTTTTCTTAAAATTTAATATAATATTTAATATGTGTGAAGTAATTTTGTTTACAGATGGTGCGTGCAGCGGCAATCCGGGACCGGGCGGCTGGGCGTATATTCTTCGACATAAAGCAACGGGACGCGAAAAAGTTCGTTCCGGCGGAGAAGAAAATACAACCAACAACCGCATGGAACTCATGGCGGTTATCGAAGGGCTAAAGGCTTTGACGCGACCGGTTTCCGTCGAACTGGTTTCTGACAGCTCTTACGTCGGCAACGGGCTGACGAGATGGATTTCCTCCTGGAAAAAGAAGGGCTGGAAACTCGCAGACGGAAAGCCCGTCAAAAACGTCGATTTGTGGCAGACGCTGGACGAACTGAATCAGAC
Source organism: uncultured Planctomycetota bacterium (assembly GCA_902770245.1). Taxonomy (GTDB): domain Bacteria; phylum Planctomycetota; class Planctomycetia; order Pirellulales; family Thermoguttaceae; genus RUG11551. The sequence goes on from CACXSS010000200.1 coordinate 5,164, forward strand.
TCACAAGATTAAATACACGTACGTCCCCGGACACAAAGGACATCCGGAAAACGAAAAATGCGACCAGCTTGCTGTCGCAGAATGGAAAAAGATTCGAGCGGGAGAATAATCAGGCATTAGGCAAGAGACAGTAGTTTTTTTGTCTTTTCTGATTTTCTTGCCCTAATCCTGTTATTTGCAAACATCAATTTAATTGAAAGATATGATAATGAAACGCAGCATTAATAAATGCGGTTTTACGCTTGTAGAATTGCTTGTCGTCATTGCGATTATTGGCGTTTTGGTTGGTTTGCTTCTGCCTGCAGTTCAGGCGGCGCGCGAGGCGGCGCGGCGAATGCAATGCACCAACAATATCAAGCAGATTACGCTTGCTGTGATCAGTTACGAAGCGGTTCATCAGGTTTACTGCTGCGGTTCGTATGGATACATTGACAACGAGGGTAAACCGGAAGCGTGGATGCGCCGCAGCTGGTACTATCACATTCTGCCGTATATCGAACAGAAAGCGCTGTACGACGTCTATGACGAGCATTATCAACATCCAGAAGCGTCGCCCGGCGGACGCGGAGCTTTCGATTACACCAACCTGCCGGCTAAAACAACCATCGTTTCTACGTTGATGTGTCCGGACGATCAAAACAACCCCAAAGTTCATAACGGTTCTTCCGCTCAAAACCAGCAGGGATTTCACGGAAACTATGTTGGCAACGGCGGCAACAACTATTTCAATGTGGACGCCAACGGTACATGGAACGATACATACTGTATGGATCTCAACGGGATTTTTCCGCCCTTGAGAGCAATTAAACCGGCGCATGTTACAGATGGAACGTCGAACACGCTTATGTTCAGCGAAATTCGCCTTGTTCCTGACGGCGCAATGGGGTCAGGCGGAGAAGACATTCGCGGACGACTTATCAACTGTCGTCACACTGGCGCGCTTTTTTCGACGCTGTATGCGCCCAATACGACAGAACCTGACCGGCATCATTACTGTATTTCCACGGTGTACGCGCCGTGTACCAACACCAATCAGAAAAACCTCGTTTCCGCCCGATCTTATCACGGCGGCGACGGCGTAGCCGCGTCCATGTGCGACGGCTCTGTAACTTTTATTTCCGGAACCGTTGACCTGGAAGCGTATCACGCCATGGGAAGCCGCAACGGTATGGAAAGCATCGTTATAGACGAATAAAAATTTACAGGTAACAGGAAACGGTTTCCTGTTTCCTACTTCCTACTCCCTACTCCCTACTCAGATGAATTGTCGAACTTTATTTTTATTGTTGACGCTTTGCGCTGCTGCGCTGACGATTTCCGGCTGCGGAAAAGAAAAACTCTATTCTGTTAGCGGAACGGTGT
>CACXSS010000201.1 GCA_902770245.1 uncultured Planctomycetota bacterium
CGCTCCGTTTTGCGCTGGTCAGACGATTCCGCCGAATTGGTCGCCGATTCGAAATCGGACGTGTCGACGCTCTGTCCCGGACAGCCGCATAAAACGAGGCTGACAAACGATAAACCGCAAAATATAACAATATTTTTTATACTCATGGATTCATTCCTGAAACTGAATTATCTATTTAAATATCAAACGCTACCAGCGCGCTTCCGCCGTCGCTTTACGGACGACGTCTTTCATAACGTCCGCCGGGGCGGGCTGATTGAGGAAAAGCTGATACTGCAGCTGCGCCTGACCGGCGAACATGTCCAGACCAGACGCGGTTCTCCAGTTCTTTTTTCGAGCGGATTTCAAAAACAGGGTTTCTTCCGGATTGTACACGCAGTCGAACGCGCCCAGCGGTTTTGAGGTGGAATACGCGTTCATCTTTTCCGGGTCAAAGGGCGAGTTGTTCGCTTTGGGATACATCCCAACCGGCGTGCAATTAACAGCCAGATCGAAGTCGGCGTCCGCGCGCTTGTCCCATGCAACAGCTTTTCCGCCCAGCTTTCCAGCAAGTTCTACAGCGCGTGGAAAGTCGATGTCGGTAATAATCAGATCGGCTCCGCGCAAGCTCAGACCGGTTGCGACCGCCTTGGCGACGCCGCCGGCGCCCAAAATCAGGGCGACTTTGCCTGTCATGGGCTGTTCGTTGCAGCGGTCAGGCAAACCTTCTTCAGAAGGAAGGATTGTCAGCGGCTCTTTCCAGCCGAAGATGCCGGAAATTGCGTCCATCGCCGACTGATAGTCTGTATTGTATCCGTATCGTTTCCCGTCTTTCCAGACGATCGTATTGCACGCGCCGATTTTTGTAACAGCCGGGTCAACAACGTCCAAAAACGGAATGACGGCTACTTTATGCGGAATTGTAACAGACAACCCCTTGACGTTCAGAGCCGGGGCGTCCTTTTTGATGAACGTTTCCAGCTGATCTGGCTCGACCAAAAACGGCAAATAGACAGCGTCCATTTCCTGATCAACGTACGCCGTGTTATGAATCAGCGGCGACATGCTGTGCGCGACGGGGTCGGCAATGACGCCGAAAACCGGGGTTGTCTTTTTGATGTAGTCGTACTGGTACAGGTTCTTGACCTGGTCAAAGGAAATCTGACCCGGCGCGGCGGCGGAATCGGCGTCAGCGCTGGCGTACGTCCACGGCGCGCCGTACGCTCCGCACAGAATCCGCGACGGCGTTCCGAACGGTCCCATGCAAAACGCGATTGTCGGAATGGACGTTTTCCCGATGAGGTTCAAAACCCGGACGTTGTCCGACGGGCAGTTTGCCATCGTACAGATTTTCAAAACGTCCGCGTCCAGTTTCGACATCTGTTCCAAAATCTCTTCAATGTTGTCCGGCGTGTTTTCAAAATTGTGATACGAAACCACCCGCTTCGTCTTGCCGTATCGCGGAACCTTGCCGGCGACGTCGTATTCCAAGTCAACGTAATCTGCGCCCTCAAAAATAGCGGTGCGAAGCAGAATCATGCGATCCTCCTCCGAACGCTTGCTCCGTCCTCCGTCTTCTTCGCGGCGGCAGGTAATCAAAATCGGGCAGGGGCGGTCTTTAAGCAGCAATTTGACGTCGGGAACCGTCTGCAGAGCGTCCAGCCGAAGCTCGATTAAATCGGCGCCGCGTTCTTTCATGCCTTTACATTCCGCCAGCATAAACCGGTGGCGAGGTCGGGATACTGTTACACAAATCATGAGTTATTGTCAGAATTAAAATATAAAATGTTGAATATTGGAATTGGTAAACAATTCGCCGAAGGCGATACTATTCCCTATTCCCTATTCCCTCATCACGGAATGCCTTTGACAATGCCGGGGCCGATTAGCCGCGTCAGCCAAACGGGGAGTTTCTGCCAAACGCGAACGGCTAACCCGTAGCCGCCCTTGTCCGGGCGCATGCAGTCCGGGTCGGTTCCCCGGAGGTAATACTGCCAAAACGACGGGAACGGCTTGGCGCCCCATTGCGCTTTGAACTTGTACGTGGGCGAATCGACAGTCGAACGTCCGAAATCGAACGTCGTCTGTTTATATTCTATCGATTTTTTCAATAATTGCCAGTAGAGGAACATATTGGCGCAGTCGGAATTGAACTTGCGTTTGCACGACGCGCTGGGAACTTCCACCGTCAGGCGGGAACCGTTCGCGCCGGGCGTGCCGAACGTCAGCATGCCTCCCGCGGCGGGTTCTCCCGATGGGCTGTACACGACAGCAAACTGAACGCTTTGCCGGGCGGAGTAGGGCAGGGCGGCAGCGTCAAAAAACGCATCGCGGTCTTCCGGACGGTTGAACGCATTACGAATCTGCTTGAACAGGTTGACGGAATACACCGGCGTTCCCAAATCTCGCATATTGACGGCGAATATCTCGTAAAAGTCGGAAATGAGCTGGTCGGAATCGCCCCATTGAACGGTCAGGTTCGCCTTTTCGCCTTTGCGAATCTGGTTTCTCGCCTTGCAGCCAATTGACTTCCACAGCTCGTCTTCCGTTTCCGGCAGAGCCAGGCGCATGTGAACCTTTTCCGTTCGGGTAAACGTCAATTTGGGATGAGGATATTCCCGCTCGCCTCGCAGTTCCAAAAACTTTGCCTTGAGCCGGTCGGCTAACGAGCAGGCGGAATCAATCAGTGCAACAGCCGCCTCGGGGGAATCCGTTTGAACTCCGCCGACGTTCAAGTACGGCATGCTGACCAGGAACCGACCGAAAAGCAGCGAATGAACGTATCCCAGCGGAAGCCAGCCGACGGCAGCGCCGGAATCGTCTGTCGCCTCGAGCAAATACGGCGTATGCCCCAGACCGTCCGACAGCGCGAAAAGCCAGCCAGGGTCGTATGCCAGAGCCGTTTCTCCCTTTTGGAGCAAATACGCTCTCAAACGCTGGGCGGTTGACTGCAATTCGTCACGTTTTGAAATTACGCTTACGTTCATTCTTCCAAAGAGTCGTATAACGCTCTCATCTTTTCCATTCGTTTATCAAAGCTGAACCGTTCTTCGACGGTTTTTCGGGCGTTGGACGCCAGCGTTCTCCGCAGTTCAGGCGATTCGATAAGTTTCGTCAGCGCGGACTGCAAAGCCGCCTTGTCGGACATCGGAATAATCAGCCCGTCGACGCCGTCTGTTACAAGTTTCGGAACCCCGGCAACGGCGGTCGCCGTCATCGCCGCGCCCATCGACATCGCCTCCAGGCAGACGTTGGGCAGTCCTTCCCGAATCGAGTTGAGAACGAAAATATCCAAACTGGAATACAGCTTGATCAAATCCCGTTCAAAACCCGGCAGGGAAACGATGTTTTCCACTCCCAGTCGCTTGGCAAGCGATTCCAGTTCCCCCTTGAGCGACCCTTCGCCGTAAATCGTCAGCCGGATTTCCGGATGAATTTTGTAAATCTCGGCGACCGTTTCAATCAGCGGAGCGAACCCCTTTTCTTCTTCCAGCCGCCCGACAGCTCCGATTCTGACTAACCCGTTTGACGGTATGTCGCAGCGCTGGAACATTTGAGTATCAATCGCGTTTTCAATCAACGTCAGACGTTCCGGACGGACGCCGATTTTCCGGCACTGCTCAAATAAATCGTCGCTGACGCAAATAACCTTGTCGTAACGCTTGAGGCAAAAGCGGTCGATTGCGTAGTACAGCGGCGTTTTGGACGTGTGATGAACCCAGCCGTGAACCGTTGTAACAAGTTTCATTTTATGAAACCGGCGCAGAAGCAGCCCAATCGCATTGGACTTGTAGTCGTGCCCATGCCAGATTTGGACGTCGTTTTCCCGGCAGAGTTTGAGCAGCTTTTTCACGACGGAAAAGTCCAGCGCGCCGCGGTCTTCAATGTCGACCAGCGGACATCCCGCCGCCTCGGCTCGCTGACGCAAAACCTCAAACCCGGCGTCTTTGGGCGGACGCATATAGGCGCATAAACAATTGTATCCCCACGGAATCAAAAACCGGGGGGAATTGATTATCGTCTTTTCCGGTCCGCCGCCAGACCCGCTGACAACGCGAACGTGTAAAATGTTTTTCAGGTTTTCGCGCATTGCCCAAAACTCGCTGTTACTCCCACAAGCGGGGCGACCCGATAATCAAAACGTCTCCGACAGACGCGCCTGCGCCAAAATCGACAACAACGCGAACCCGTTTCGCGCCGGCAATCGGAACGTCCAGTTCCTTAATCGGGTCTTGCCCGGAAATCGTCGATTTGAAAACGGACTGGTCGTCGGCAAATATTTCCACTTCCACCGACCCCTTCGGGCGAACGGAATCGTCAATGCCCAACTGCGCCGTCAAGCGGGAGAAATTCTGTGACAGACGAAACGTCATGTCCGTTTTGCTGCGAACGCAAACGCCCTTGGAAAACGTCTGTCCGTTTGTTGTCAGCATCGCGCCGTCGATACCTTCGTTGAAATGCGGCTGATTGAACTGGCGCAGCATGGATTCCGGCATGCCCGGCGCGGAAACAAACGGCGACCACGTCCACGATTCCAGCTTCATGTCGCTGAGATAAAACTCCGGCTCGACGGAAAAGGTTATCGAACGGATTTCGTTTATGCCTGACCCAACGGCGATTTTCTGACCCAACCGGGAAACGGCGCTGAGCGTTCCGTCTGTTACATCCAAAGACGCAATCGACCATGCAGACCCAACCGACGTCTTCCCGACAGCCATCTCCGCCCCCGTCGGCGCGGCAAACGCCCGGACGAGACGAACTCCAAACGCCTTGGCGCGAGACACCGGCAGCGACGACCCGTCCAGAACAAACGGGATTTTCTCTGCGGTAATCCCCTCGATATGCCCGCGATGGTATTGCAGCTTGCCGTCCTTTTCGACGATGAGCAAATCGTCCCGCGTTTCCGTTTTGACCATCTCAGACCATTGGTCGTCCTTCGCCTTGTCAGAATTGAATCGAACGCTAACCACCTGCGATTCCGGAACTGTTACTTTCGCGCCGTCGAAATCCAGCGTCGCCTGACCGTCTGAAAGCAGGACGTCTTTGACCATCAGCGCAGACCCGTCGGACAGTTCAAGTTGAATCTTCGGATCTTCGCTGGCAGCCGTCTCGCCGGAAACGGCAATCGACGCGACGTCAGACAGAGCAATCGTTTTCGACTCCCCGGCGCTTTGAACCGTTACAGACTCTACCGACAAACTCTGCGGAACGCCTGTTACGTTCGTTCCGTCTTTAAGAGTAAACTGATAGTCCGCCGCCTGTGCCGCGAGCGTCATAAATGTCAATGATAAAAGAAAAAGGATGTATCTTTTCATGGCTACTATTTCTTGTTAGTGCATAGTGCCTAGTGCATAGTGCATAGTGAGGCGCTTTGCGCCTTTAATCCTAAGCGCTAAGCACTAAGTACTAAGCACTCCTACCTCAGTTCTCCGTCTCGCTCATTCGTTTAAAGTACTGTTCAATAATGTCACGGTAATGAGGCGGGAAGTTCTCCTGAATTTGCTGCAGGTCTTTCTCGCGTTCTTTTTCCGGCAAGTCGCCCCAGCCGGAACCGCTGCCGACGTCTTTCCTGTCAACATGTCCTTTGCCTGCAACGCGGCTGGGCGCCTGCTCGCCCTGCGGCGGCTTGGGCTGTGAGTTGGAGGACTGCTGTTGCTGCTGCATCATTTGCTGAAGCTGTTCTTCCAGCTTTTTAATCTGCTCGTCCAGGTCTTTGACGATGCCGTCTTCAATCTCGACGGTTTTCTCGTTGGCGCGACCGTTGTCCAACCGTCCGGCGACGTCGCCCATGCGGCGGGAAATATGATCCAGAGACTTCGGTTCCAGCTTTTCCAGATCCAGAATCATCCGCTGCGCCAGTTCCCGATAACGGGCAGGAATCGCGTCCATGGCTGTCAGCCGATTGAGAATCGGAAGCGCCGCTTCCTGGTCTAACGACTGGTACTTAACCAGCCCCTGATAGAACAGCAGCGTTGCCGGGCAGGGCGAGCTTTCCGGCTTCAAATCCTTTATCAGTTCCGCCGCGTCGTCAAACAAGCCGTTGTTGGCTAACCGGCGAGCCGCCTGAAGGTTCATCACGTTGACAATCCATTCCGGCGTTCCCTCCGCTTTGGTCAGCGCAGTTAAATCCGCCATCGGATAGACTCGCTGAGCCAGAACCTTTTCCTCAAACAGCGGTGCGTACCGCGAATCGGCGGCGATAACCATCGACGTCAAAACTTCCAGCTCCTCTCCCTCGTCCATTTCCAGCGTTACCTGCTGACGATACTGGTTGACGGCGTTTTGAACGTCTTGAGATACGTTCAACCCAGCCAGCCACTTTTCGTACGGTCCAAACACCTCCGACAGAGCAGGGCGGATAAGAGGAAGATTTTCCACATCCAGGGCGTCCGCAAAGGCGAACCCGGAGAGAGTGGCGAGTAATACGACGATTGAATATAAGCGTTTCATAATTTGAACATCATTGAATTTTTAAACACGAAATAAGCGAAAGAGACGAAA
>CACXSS010000202.1 GCA_902770245.1 uncultured Planctomycetota bacterium
TCATAAAGTTTGCATTTCGACGGGCAAAGTTACAACGCTTGCCAAAAATCCCGTCGGAACCGGCGCCGACGGCGCGCTTGACCGCTGCTCGGAAGTCTGCCGCCGCGGCAATAAACTCTATATTTCCAACATCGACCTGCCGTTCGACAACGACAACGACGCGCCACATTCCCTGTCGGTGATTGAGCTGTAAGGGTGAATCTGACTGAAAATTTATAAACGGACGCTCTATAGGGCAGGGCGTCCGTTTTTTTATTCCCCCTTGCGAATCTTCGTTCTTTGAGTACAATATATTATTATGGCTAAGAACGTTTTGATTACCGGGGCGGCTGGTTTTATCGGCTCGCATTTGACTCGCAGTCTGCTGGCGGACGGCGCGAACGTGATTGGAATTGACAACGAGTCGACGGGGCGGCGCGAAAATATTACTGAATTGCTCGATAACCCCAATTTTCAGTACGTTTGCGCTGACGCCGGCGACGAGTCTGTTTTATCGGATTTGGCGTCCGGCGTCGACGAGGTTTATCATCTCGCGGCGGCGGTCGGCGTGGCGCTGGTTGCGGCGGATCCGATTCGGACGATTCAAACCAATATCGATTTGACGCAAACGCTGCTGCGGGTTCTGGAACGCCGAAATCGCGTTCGTCCGGTAAAACTCTATTTTGCGTCGACGTCTGAGGTTTACGGGCGAAATCCCGCCAGAATCTGGAGCGAAGACGACGAGCTGGTTTACGGTCCGACGACAATCGGCAGATGGAGCTACGGTTTGTCGAAAGCGATTGACGAACATCTGGTTTTAGCGTACGTTCGTCAGTTTGGCGTTTCTGCTGTAATCGGACGATTTTTCAACGTTGTCGGCGCGCGTCAAACAGGGCAGTACGGCATGGTTTTGCCCAGATTTGTTTCCGCCGCTTTGAAAAACGAGCCGCTGACCGTTTTTGACGACGGGGCGCAGCGGCGCTGTTTTATCCATGTTTCCGACGTCGTTCGGATTATTCGCGAACTGGTTTCAAAATCCGACAATTCCGGTCAAATTTACAATATCGGCTCTTCGGAATCCATTTCAATTTTGGATCTGGCGAAAAAAGTTATTGCTCAAACCGGGTCAAAATCGACGATTGAATTTTTGCCCTCCACCGCCGTTTACGGGGAAAATTTTGAAGATTGCCGCTGGCGCACTCCGGACGTTTCCAAGCTTTTTTTGGCGATCGAATACCGACCCCAATTTTCGCTTTCCGACGCGATTTCTGACATCGTCGAATCAATTAGTAATTAGTAATGAGTAATTAGTAATTTCGCAAGCGCTACTCGTTGGTTATGCGCGGGTCAGTTTGTACACGGATTTTGACAAGCCGGGGCGCGTAAGCCCCCGGGAAAAAACCGATTTTCGCCGATTTTTAAAATTGGGATTTTTCTATTTTTCTCCCCGATTCTTGTTTCCAGTTTTTATCTTAGACCCCCAAAATTTTTAATTACTCATTACTAATTACTCATTATTAATTTTTAAAAAATTCGTCTTGACAAAAAACAGGGCAGGGCGTAAAATACTGCCGACGTCAATCGAAAAGGATTTTAGATTTATTTCCATGGATGGATTTTTATCTATATAATGAGCGCAACGTGTAAAAAAGACCGGGATAAGCAGAAACGCCTTAAATTGAGCGTTGAGATTCTCAAGGCGTTGGGACACCCGGTTCGTCTTCAGATGGTTCAAATGTTAGAGCAGGGCGAGCTATGCGTTCTGGTGTTTCAGGAATACTTTCAGCTGGACTTTTCGACCATTTCCCGACATCTGCTCAAACTGACTCACGCCGGCATTCTGGACTTCGAGAAGCGTGGCAAGTTCGTCTATTATCGTCTCAAATGCCCGTGCATTTTGGGAATAATAGAGTGCCTTCAGACCGCGGCGGCAACGTGATTTTCTTGCTAAAAAACAATATCTGGGTCATTTTGCCAAATATGCAAGTATAGAACATTTGCACGTTTGGCAAAACGAACATTTCAATTAGTAATTAGTAATGAGTAATTGGTAATTGACGCAAAGCGAAGGTCGAAGATTGTTCTTTAATAGATAGCGTTACCGAGATTTAATCTTTTTTATTCCAATAACAAATCGGTGAAAATCCGTCTAATCCGTAGAGTCTGTGAACTAATTGACTTGTGCGTAACCATTGCGTTACGCTTGCGTAATTACTCATTACTAATTACTCATTACTAATTCACTTGACTTTGAACGTCAGCGTAGATGCCGATACGTTCTGCTCTCCTTCGGGCTGTCCCCAAACGCGAATCGTGTATTCGCCCGGCGCAACGTCGGCGGGCAGCGCCAGTTTGACGTACTGGAAGAACGTCTTTTCTTCTGCCGGAACGGAGGACGAGTTATCCTGAACGGCGATTTGTTTTCCTTGGCTGTCTTTGACTTCAAATCCGGATCGGAGGTTTGCTATCGCGTTGGGATTGTCGAATTCCATGTAGAGCAAAAGCGTCTGTCCGGGTGAGAACTCGTACGGCTGATTAACAGCGGTGAAGTCGCCCAGCTTTCGGATGGACGTTACAAACGTGAGCGACTTGATCTGGAACTTCTCTTCAATCGGAGCGACAGCGGCGCACTGCTGTATCGGCAGAGCGGAATCCAGCGCCTCTTCCAGTTCCGACGGTTCAATGACGACGTTTGCTGCAGAAGCGCTTTTTGGGGCTGCGTTGTTTACTGTCCCGCTGGGCGTTCCCGGGGCGTCAAATATTTCGTCCGGGATGTCCTGTGACGAATTCCCCCCAGTCGGCTGACTTGGGGCTTGACTGGCGTCCGGTTCTATCCCGGGGAGTTCTTCCAGATAAACGCCGGATTCCATCGGCTTGGATCCGTTCATTGATTTCGGCAGCGAGACGTCATTCTTTTCCCCTATGGACGATGTTCCCGGATTTTTATCGACGTCCAGGACGGTTGGCGTCATAGTCAGCTCGTTGGACTTGAGAGGCTGCAGCTCGTTGGACTTGAGAGGCTGCGTTTCTGGCATGACGTTATTGTTGGCTCCATTCCAGCTGTCTTTGGGAACCGTTTGCGTTGAAGTAACTTTCAACGCCTCGGGCGAGCTGGGCAGGGGACTCAGTTCCGGTTCTTCGTAACTGACCTGTTGGATTTCGGACGTCTTTTCTGGAGGAGCGGCAGAAACGGCGTCTGTTTTTGGCAGACGCACGACTTTAATTGCCGGTTCATTGCTGACCTCTGGCGCGGCGAGAGCGTTCGGTTTGAGTTCGTCCAGCGTTGCGAGCTTTCCGTTGTTGGCAAACGGGTTTTCTACGTTGGCTTGGGGCGCTGATCGGGAAACGGTCTGCGATGCAGAAGGAACCGCCGCAGTCGTTTCGACGGGTTCCAGCTCAGGCATGTCTGGAATGACTGCCGGGTGAGCGGGGGGGGCAGACGCAGCGCTTTTGGCAAGCGGGGCGCTGCTTTGTTTCATCGCTTTAGGCGAATTCGAATAAAAAGACGTACAGCCTGACATAAAGCAGACTGCAGCTGTCAAAACGATTATCTGCAATGTATTTTTCATGACGTTTTATTTCAAATAATATAAACGTATCGTTCAGCCGCCGAACGCGAGAGCCGGGAACCGGCTGCGCAGGCGTTTAGAAGCAGGAAACGCTGCGTTTTCTCGCTTGATATTGGCGGCTTGTAACTATATGATATAGTACAGTAGCGTTTTTTTTGTCAGAGGTCAAGAGGAATAATTGATACAATCGCTACTCTTTTCGCAGCCGGTTTAACAGGACAAAAAATCTGGCTTTTATAGCGAATCCAGCCTTCAGGACGATATACAAAGCGTTGTATTTCGTTATAACTAGTAGTATGGGGCTAAGGGCAGATAGCAAGACCCCGGGGCAGAGTCTGAGAGCCGATTAATATAAAAGAGATGTTTCAGTCTTTGCAGGTTTGAGCCATCCCGCCTGAAATATAAAATACAACGCAGAAACCAAACAAAACGGATCAGAGAAATCATGGACGCTATTGACGAATCCCTTAATCTATTGGACGCCGCCTTTTGTCCAAGCAGTCCGCAGTCTCCGTTGGAGACGTATCTGAAGGAAATTAACGACACCGCGTTGCTGACTTCAGAAGAAGAGCAGGAACTGGCAACCCGAATTGCTCAAGGCGATCCGGAAGCTCGCGATTTAATGGTCAGAGCCAATCTGCGCCTTGTGGTCAATATTGCGCGCGGATATATGAACAAGGGGCTGAGCCTTCCAGATTTAATCGAGGAAGGCAATCTTGGTCTTATGCGCGCTGTGGAGGGCTTTGATCCGGATATTGGAACGCGATTTTCTACGTATGCATCTTACTGGATTAAACAGTCAATTAAACGAGCGTTGATTAATACGTCCAAGCCGATTCGCATTCCGGCTTACATGGTAGAACTGCTTTCGAAATGGCGGCGTGCGTCAGCTCGGCTTTCGGAAGAACTGCGCCGAAATCCGTCTCCAGAAGAAATTGCGCGTATGCTGGCTCTGCCAAAAAAGAAACTTTCAATTGTCAAAAAGGCAATTCATATATATAATAGAACGCCGCAGTTTGAACAGCCGGAAGCGGGGCGTTCCCTGGCGGAAATGCTCATGGACGAAAACGCCAAAGACCCGGAAACGACTACTGTTTATCACGACAGTCTGAAAATCGTTTTTGAAACGATGCAGGATATGAACGAGCAGGAAGCGATGGTTTTGAAAATGCGTTATGGCTTGGACGAATACGAGCCGAAAACGCTTAAAGAAATCAGCGAAACGCTCGGTCTGACTCGCGACCGCGTTCGTCAGATAGAATCCAACGCCTTGGCGCGGCTTTACGACAGTCTTAACGGCATTCAGCGTCGCGTTGACAAAAAACAGCGGTAAGAGCATAATCCGCCAGAGCGGATTGGAGAAAAATGTTTTCTCGACTGAAAAACTGGTGGAATCAACCTTGCGGAGCGAAAGAACTTCTTATTATCGCTCTTCCCTTAATAATTTCGACGTCGTCGTGGAGTATAATGCACTTCATCGACCGACTTTATCTTGCCTGGTATTCCAAAGAGGCGTTGGCGGCTTGCATGCCCGCCGGGATGACGCATTTTACGATATTCTGTTTTCCGCAAGGCGTTGCTGCCTATTGTGTTACGTTTGTTGCCCAGTATTGGGGGGCGAAACGTCCTGAACGAATCGCTTCCGTTGTCTGGCAGGGTCTGTATATTGGATTTCTGTTCTTGCCGCTGATCTGGCTGACCGGCTTGGCGGCTCCGTGGTTCTATAATTTTCTGGGGCATCCCGCCAACGTTGCCACTCAAGAAGCGATGTACTATCAGTCGCTGTGTCTCTGCGGCGGCGCGTGTATTATGTCAGCCGCTTTGACAGGATTTTTCAGCGGGCGAGGGCAGACGTGGATTGTCATGATTGTCGACACGCTGGCGTCCGGTTTGAATATTGTTTTGGATATTGTGTTGATTTTCGGGACGTCGTCAGAGGATTCCTGGTGGTTTTTGCCGCAGGTTCCGGAACTGGGCATCGTCGGAGCGGGGCTGGCAACGTCTATTGCCGTCTGGTTCAAGACGATTGTCTATTTCGTGATTTTCTGGTCGAAACGCAACCGGGAAGAATTCAAAACGCTGGCGAACTGGAAATACGACTGGTCAGTCATGGAGCGTCTTCTCTACTTTGGCGCGCCGAGCGGATTGCAGCTGATTGTCGAGAACTTCGCCATGACGTCCCAGCTGCTTATCATGGGCGTTATCGGCTCTGTCGAAATGGCGGGCACGAATCTGGCGTTTAATATTGAGTGTCTGGTCTTTATGCCGGTTTTGGGGCTGGGGCTGGCGCTCACGGCGATGGTCGGGCAATGCCAGGGCAAACAACGCCCGGATCTGTCCGTCAAGGCGACGCATACAGCGCTCTTGTTTGGACTGTCGTATACGGCGATTTTCGTCGCATTATATATTTTCTGTCCGCGACTCTTCTTTATTGCTCACGAATGGGGAGCAGACGAAGATTTTGTTCATACGGAAGCGATGGCAGTATACCTGCTTCAGTTTGTTGCGGTGTTTATGGTCTTTGACAGCCTGAACGTGCTGTTTTCCAGCGTCCTGCGAGGCGCAGGCGACACCGCTTACGTCCTGTGGATTTCGATTTGCGTTTGCCCTCTGCCTGCCATTTTGAGCTACGTGGGCGTCTATCTTTTTGGACAGGGAATTACGTACGCCTGGGTTATAATGAGCGCTGGAATCTTTACGCTGTGTATGTGCTTTTACATTCGATATCGGTTTGGATACTGGAAGTCCATGCAGGTCATCGAACCGAACGCGATTGCTCTTAACGACGACTCCGTGATATTGAGAAAGAACATCGGGTGAGGACAAATTAGCAATTAGCAATGATCAATTAGAAATTACGCAAGCTGTCCGCGTTGGTTATGAACGGACAGATCTGCTCAAAAGCTGTTTAGGTTCGCAGTT
>CACXSS010000203.1 GCA_902770245.1 uncultured Planctomycetota bacterium
GTTGGGATCAAGTTTTCGAGTATCCGTCTAGTCCGAGACTTGTTCGCCGTTAACCCATACAGCAAAATGATTTCCGACAGCGTTAATATAGACGTTGACCCACTCTTTGTCGTTTCCGATAACCTTTCTGGCGTTCACGCGGCGGAAAATACCGCCTGTTCCGCAATCCTGGGGCTTGGTTCGGTCGCCGTCGAGGAAGCCGAAATGAACCTGGCATTCGTAACCGTTCATCTTTTCGCCGGGAATGCAGCGGAAAAAGACTCCAGAGTTGAGTCCTTCGCCGTTGACGTAGACGTCCAGCGAGAGGTTGAAATCGCCGTAACGAAGGGCGGATTCCAGCGATCCATTGCCGTTTTTGACGGTCAATTCCCCGTTTTCGTTGACGCCGGCGTCGATAACGTCGTGAGTTTTCCAGTTGTCAAGGTCTTTCCCGTTAAAGAGTTTTTGCGACAAAACCGGCTTGACGATTATATTTTCAATTCGAATCGTTCCCTTATACAGTTTAACGCCGATAAATCCGCGTCCGTATTTGGATGTTTTGTTAATCTGCTCGTTGGTCAGGGAAACGGACTGCAAATTATCCATTGATTCCGTATCCTTGAGCGGAATTTCGAGGCAACGCAGCCCTTTCGGGTCGGTTTTAAGCAACAGCGATGCCTTTCCGCCTTTGGAAAGCGCGTATTTAATGCTGACGTCAAATTTACCGAACTGGGTTGTCGTTCTGATAATTGTCGGCTGAGTCGTCGTTGCGGTTAAGACGGTTTTTTCAGACGGCGATTCGATTTTCCAGACGTCTTTTTCAGCAGACGTTAAACCAAACATTTCCGAATTAATCAGGGAAATCTCTGGTACGGTAGATTCCGTTTCCGCAAACGCCGTTCCGAGGAACAGCAGACAGACGATAGATAGAATAAATGCTTTTTTCATGATGTTTTAGGTTAGTTGTTCGTTTCCCGCAGCTCAAACCAATTACTAATCACTAATTACTAATTTAATATACTCCTTTTATCTCTTTTTGTCAAGTTCCCAATAAAATTTTTTGCCCCCCCCATTGAAAAGTTGGAAAAGTTCTATATAATACGCCTTTATTAGATTGTACCCCAAACAAGGATATATTTAAATCATATTTTTGGAGATAAGAAATGACCATTGACAAAAGCCTTAAAGTTAGGGCGGCCTTGGTCCGGGCGCGAAGCGTCCTGACTCGCGCCGAGCGTATTGAAAAGCTGAAGTCCGACGAAAAATGGACTGAAGGCGACAGCCCCATGGGACTCGTTAAAGTCCGCGTTCACAAGCTGAGCATGAAAAAGAAGAAAAAGGCTGCAGCTGAAGACAAAGCTGATTCTGGCAAGGGCGGCAAGAAGAAATAATCAATTAGCGGCGAGATACTGGTTGATCTTAAAGCATTAGAGATTAGGCATTAGGCATTAGTTAATTTATTTTACTAGCGCCTGATGCCTATTTTCTATTCTCATTTTCTAAGCTAATAATGTTAGTCTGGGTAATTTACAAAGACTTATTGTATCTTGTTGGAAAAAATCTTGATTAATTCTTATTTCTGTGCTATATTCCTACATTAGTTGAGGCGCTTCGCGTCAACACCTCACTTCTAACTCCTAACTCCCAATAATACCATGAACATTTCTTTTAAAAATACATTTACGGCGTCGATGGCGATAATCGCTTTTTTGATCTTGTCGCCAGCATTTGGATTTCCATGGGACAGCGCACCCAAAAATGAGATTCCTTGGGGGGATAATTTAAGACAGGCGCAGGAATTGTCTCGACAAACCGGCAAACCTGTTTTGCTTCATTTTTATTCGGACACCTGTCCGCCGTGCAAAATGATGGAAAAGAGTACGTTTCCCAATCCCACGATTGCAAATACGATTCAAAACTCGTTTATTCCTGTTAAACTCAATGTAAGAAATTACCCTCGAGAAGCTCAGATGTTTAACGTTCAGGGCGTTCCGATGGATATTGTTTTATCCCCAGACGGTCAGCAGGTTCAGGTGGCGGTGGGCGGTCAGGATCCGAGTCGTTATAGTCAATTTCTTGCGACGGCTCAGACGGCTATTGCAAAATTTAATCCGGTTCACCCCCAGGTTCCTAAGACGCCTACGCCAGATCTTCCTGTTCCTCCAATTCCAGACTCGCCCGCGCCAAATAATCCTCCAATTGTCAAACAGCCTGCAATTGAAGCCGGCGGCGCGTGTCCGATTAACGAAACGCCGAGTTTCAATTACGCCGCCATTCCGGAAGAAGAAAAAGCCATGATTGAATTTGAAGGGTATTGTCCTGTCGAATTAAGCCAACATTCAATGTGGGTTCGAGGCGACTATAATAACCGCCTTCAGTTTGAAGGGCGGTTGTATCTCTTTGCAGGCAAGGCGCAGATGGATGAGTTCAACCGCAATCCGGAAAAATACGCCCCGGCGTATCAGGGCATCGACATTGTGGTATGGAGAGAGCGCGGAGAGAAAATCCATGGAGTTCGCAACTACGGCGCTTGGGCTATGGGACGTGTTTTTCTTTTTTCCTCAGAGGAAAGTTTGGTCAAATTTGAGAAAAACGCCCGGTATTATATTACGCCGAGTAATAGGCAGTAGGCAATAGGCAGTAGGCAGTAGTTTAAATCTATTGCCTCCTGTTTATTGTCGTCTAGCTAATCTCCGAAACGAACAGCGCGTTAAAATCTCCTGATTCATAGAAGGGCGTTCCTGAATTGAGTTCGTATCCGGCGGACTTTCCCAAAACAACGTTTTCCCATTTGCCGGTTTCTTTTCGATAGACGGCGTTCCAGCCGTAACGTGACGCGCCCTGATAGATTATTCTTTGCAGAAATCGGTATTCCAACTGCCAGCAGAATTCTGACGCGCCGTCCTGTAAATCGGATCGAAACAGCTTGTTGACGCCTACGCCTTCGTACAAAAGCGTCCCCGGCGGGCAGTCGAGGAACTCGACGCTGTTGACTTTGCCCTGCAGCTCCCGCATTGCTGTCCACGGGGGAAAGAGAACCTGTTTCCAGGTGAGAATGTGCTCCGTCAGCGGCACGGTTTTCACGACTTCAGCGTCAGCTCCCAGACTTGTGGCAGAACCGTTCCAGTACAGACCGGAACCATTAATATCAACCGTCTGAAGCTGAAAATTGATTCGGTACGACAGCCGCGTTCCAGACTCCGCCGTCGGTCCGTCTTCCAGATCTTGCGACGTCAGGATTTTATAGTAAACCGTTACCAGAGCGAACGACGAATAGCTGTTCAGCGCGTCGGACGGCGTTTCCATTCCCGTCTTTTTAAGGGACGCGGCGTCAAAGGGCTTGATGTGAATTTTATGCGGCTCGACGTCCGGACGGTTGGGATACGCAATCGACTCGCGCGATCCAAAGGCATCGGTTGCCCCGCGAAGCCAGTCGGCAAAATCGTATCGATCCGCCCACGGCACGAGGAATTTCCGAACGGCGGTGAAGTCGTCCGTTGTATATGTCTCTTCCGGCGAACCGGACAGTTCCTGAAAGATGATTCTTGGCATGGCAGGGAAAAAAGAGAATTAGCAATTAGCAATTGTCAATTAGCAATTATGTAATCGCTTTGCGTCAATTGCTAACTGCTCATTGCTAATTGTTAATTGATTCGGACGAACTGGATAAATCGGACGACTCCGATGCGTCGGAGGCGCTGGACGCTTCAGACCCGGAGGACGAATCGCTCGACGGAACGTTTCCGATCTTTCCGACGACAGCGGCGTCGAAGAGGCATTTATCGTCTTGCGCTTCAAATCTCAGTTTGTTTGCGAGAATTGTAACGCTCCACGGGACGTCGCCGGCAGATAAGAGAATCGCGCCGCCTGGCGGGACGACGTTCACTCCGAACCCGCTTTCCCACGGACCAGGAAAACCGCATGACTCGCTTGGCTGAACGACCAGTTTCCCTGGACCGCGGTTGACAACCAACAGACAGCGGACGTCGAGAAATCCGATGTCGAGCGTTCCGCCTGTCGTCGGACGGGTGAGATAATCCAACTCATACTCGACCGCCTCGTTCTTGTTCAACGCCTTGCCGGTTACGTGCCAGACGCCTTCCAGCCGTCCTTCCGAAATGTCCGTTTGATACGTTTTGAATCGAACGGCGCCGGAGTCCGTTTGAACGTCGTCGTCCGTCTCCCGCTGCCACAGCCAGCCAATCTCGGCTCGAACCTGCGTCTGATTTTTTGTTACATCCATAGTGAAATTGTTTGTTTAAGAAAGAAAGTTATAAGTGAATATGCTCACGTCAAAATAAACTATAGCTTTCCAGCAGCCATTTTCGTGAGTAACGTTGAAGTTGTTAAGCGCGAACGCTGCGGATTTTCTGTTTTCGACGAGGTCGAAGGTCTTGCCGTCGTAGGAGTTTTGTATCTGACCGACAAAGCCTATGGCGTTTAGAAACGAGGGTTCTAAAATGGTGAATTGAACGGCCGCTTTTTCAGCCGCAATGCCGCGGTTGGTTCTGGCGGCAACGGTTTGGTCTTTAATGACGAACACGGCGCGGGGCAGACGTTCGTATGGACTGAAGTTGTACGTCAGGAATTCAGGCGGAATCCTTTTAAACAACGCGCGGTTGGTCTTCCAGACGTCGTGAATTTTTTGTGATAGGGTCATGGTTTGGTATCCCTCTGTGCGATAACTCTCAGCGCAGGGCGCGTCTGGGTAATGGGGAACAGGTCGGTGGGTTTGTAAATGACCCCGTCAGCCAGACGAATGCGCTGCTGGGCGCCGATGCGAATGGAAACGTCGGCAAAAATGATTTCGATTCTCTCTTCGGGAACGTTCGTCAGCTGACGATGGGACGAAACCGGGACGCGGATAATCCGGACGGAAACGCCTGTCGCGTCTGCTCGATATTTCTGCAGGTACGGCGCGCCGTTGTCGTCGGTCTGATAAATCGGCGTGATAATATCGACCCATTCGTCCAGTCGCGGCGAGAGGTCAATATGTCGCCCTTTGTAAACGACTCGTCCGATACGCTCTTTGCGTTCAATGGAAACGATTTGCCATTGCTGGTCGTGAGAATCGATGATTATATCGTTAATAGTTGCGAGTTGCGAGTGAGGAGCTGAATTCGCCGAAGGCGAATTACTACTGCCTACTGCCTCTTGCCTACTGCCTAAACTGGCGTTCCATTCTCGTTCCAGGATCGTTGCGCCCTGCGGGGATTCGGACGGCGCCTTGTTGGCTTTTATCGTTTGAGCGACGCAGTTGGGAACGGTCAAAAGCGAGCCGGAATCAGGCTGATAAATATGAATCGTTTCCGCGCCGTCGGCGATAACCGATAAATCGTCTGAAAGTCGTGGGGTGAAGTGGGTGATGTTCATGATGGAGTGCGTAGTGTTTAGTGCGTAGTGCATAGTGCATAGTGCATAGTGGATAGTGGATAGTGAGGGGAGCGCTTTGCGTCCTAAGTACCAGGTACTATGCACTAAGCACTAAGTACTAAGTACTTCTGCTAATTATCTCAAACGGTTTCTGCGAATTGAGCTGCTGTTCAATCCAGGTTGCCGTTTCTCGCAGGGATTTTAGGTATTCCGCCCATTTGATTTCCTGCCCGTCGATGCTGTACGTCGGTTTGGGCGAAGCGGTAATTTCAGCGATTCTTTCCAGAATCTGAGCGTGTATGGTTCGTAAAATGGTTTCGTTCATGGTGGAGGGAGGTTTGTGAATTAGCAATTAGCAATTAGCAATTTTTTACAGCGCTTTGCGTCCTAAGTACTATGCACTATGCACTAAGTACTAAATAACAAACAATCTGTACCGGATAAGGAACGGGATTCTTTTGGCAACGAGTTTGATCTCGACCAGGTAATGCCGTCCTGCCAGTTCAAAGGGGCTGGGGATTCTGCTGCCTAACAAAGTCCAGCAAAAATTGAATCCTATGTCGTCTTCCGTCCAGTGGGGGTTCTTTTTCAGTTGATTAAACAAAACGTCCGAGACGTTCAGCTCCCTGTTGAAATGAAGAGGGATAACGGTTCGCGATTCCGGCTTGCCTTCGTTGAGCAAATAAACGCTGTAGGATATGGAATCGACGTCTGACTGTTTAACAAGCGCTGAGTTGATGTCGACGATGCGCGCCATAAACGTCGCCGTCCCGTTTTGAAATACTGTTGCGTGAAAATCGTGCATGAGTAGGGAGCCGCTAGCTGTTAGCCATTTATTAGCTACTAGCTGTTAGCTATTAGCTATTAGCTTGTGGGCTAGTAGCGCTTAGGGTTAATTGTTAAAGTTTGAATCCAAAATAGCAAAGCTAGAAGCTAGCAGCTAGAAGCTAGGAGCTTAATCCAGTAGCTAGAAACTAGTAGCTCCTAACTACCCCCTGCTTCTCCGCGGTCGGAACGTAAACGCAGGCGGCTTCAACCGACCCGAACTGAAACGGCCGCGGACAGGACTTCCAAAACAGGAGACGTCGTAAAATATCGAAAAAGGATGGCTTCATGA